>DASRMJ010000312.1:0-2018 GCA_035647995.1 Thermoleophilia bacterium
GAGACAGGGGTAGCGATGGCGTCGGAACAGAGTTCCAGGTAGTAGCAGATGAAGACGCGCTTCAGGCGGGCACGGAGCTGCGAGGTCGAACGGTAAGCACTGATCATGACTCCCGGCTACTTGCGGTAGGCTACGTCGCGCCAGGTAGGGTGAGGAGGCGGGCCGATCTCACGCGAGCGTTGCCCGCGTGGGTGGTAGGTGAAGCAACCTCGCTCCTCGTCGAACCGGACATCGAGCTGATCCTCGAGTAGACGCTGGTCGAGCCACGCCCCCCGGAACACCAGTTCCCTCAGCCAATAGATCAGGCACTCGTTCTTGTGCATGAGGGCTTCGTCCCCGAGACCGACGAGATGTTCCCCTAACGCGCTCACAGGGAAGTCCAGGGAGCCGGAAGAAGCCAGTTGCACGAGGTCGGTGCGCTCGTCGTCGTCGAGGCTCCCGGATTCCACGAGATCGAGCTCCGCCGCCGCCGTCTCGACGCGCTGAGCGAAGTCAACGGAATTGAAGCTGAAGCGAAAACTGCGGAACTCAAGGGAGTAGTCTTCGCCGGAGCTGTAGTTCGGATGCGTATGATGCCCTTCAGTGGACACTCCCACCCCCAAGGCCGGTCATCCGGTCGACGGCCCCATTCTACCAAACACGCTCGATCGGCCAAACGCTTTCGCCGACTCCGCACGCGCAGAGCTTTCCGCACGCGCAGAGCTTGCCTATGCCGACCTCCCGATACATAATAGCCCCATGCACCGTCCGAACTCCCTCACCACACTCAGCGCCCTGGCACTCATCCTCCTGGTGATCGTGATGGCCTCATCGGCTGTCGGCTGCTCAAGTGGCGGCGACGACGCCGTCGATCCGGTGCAGGCATTCGCCGACTCGGCCGAAGCGATGAAGGCGATGCAGAGCTTCCACTTCACCTACGAGGTGACCAAACCCAAGGACGCACCCGCATCCGATGGCGTGGAGATCGTCCGCATCGTGGGCGACGTCATCGCCGACGGCAACATGCAGGCCACCATCGACCTACTTCAGAAGGGCGTCCCACTCCAGGTCGCCTTCGTGGCCGCGGGCGCCACCCACTATATCCAGGACCCGACCAGTCAGAAGTGGCAAAGCGTGCCGGCTGCCTTCAGCCCGGTGGGATCCCTCAACCTGAACAAGGGCACGATCCAAGTGCTCGAACGCATCGGGGAGTCCGAATACGTGGGCACCGAAGACCTGGGGGGCACGAACACCTACCATCTCAAGGGCGTCGTCCAAGCTGCCGACGTGGCGGCCATCGCCGGTTCCACCACCGCGAGCGACCCCTTCGAGGGTGAAGTGTGGATCGGAGTCGACGACCACTTCGTGCGACGCATCGTCATCGCGGGCGCGGCGACGGCCAACGAGGTCGACGGAACCATCCGCACCATCGAACTCTCGGCGTTCGACGAACCCCTGGAGATCCCTCCCCCGCAGTAGCGGCGGAGGGACACTTCCCGATGCCCACACACCCCGCGCCCGAGCCTCCGGCGCCGCTGGAGGCGACGAGCGTGATCTCCCGTCACCGCACGACCCTCGCCCTTGCCGTACTCTGCGCCGCCGTCTTCCTCGCCGCGTTGGACCAGACCATGGTCGTCACCGTGCTCCCCGCGATCATGCGCACGCTGCACATCCCCTACACGAAGCTCAACGACGCGGCCTGGATCGTGACGGGCTATCTGCTCGGGTACACCGTGGCGATGCCTCTCTTCGGCCGCCTGGCCGACGTGCGCGGCAGGCGGCTGATGTTCATGGCGGCTCTGGGGGTCTTCGCCCTGGGGAGCGTGCTCTGTGTGCTCGCCGGAGAGTTGCGATGGCTGGTCGCCGCGCGGGTGATCCAGGCAGCCGGCGGAGGCGCCCTCGTGCCGGTGGCGATGGTGGTGGCCGTCGGCCTGCTCCCGGAACGCCGGGCCTTCGCGCTCGGTCTCGTGGGAGCGTCCGCTGAAGCGGGCGGGGTCTTGGGCCCGCTGTACGGGGCCACCCTCTCGCAGATCTGGGGG
>DASRMJ010000313.1:0-2342 GCA_035647995.1 Thermoleophilia bacterium
CAGCCGCGGGTCGAGGATGACATGGTCTCACGTGTGGGGCGGGGCGCCGAGCTCCGCCCCACTGGCCTGCGTACAGGGCCGGCACTGTACAGCCCATAGACCGCATCGTATGCTTGTGTTCGTGGTTCAAGGGGATACTCAGGGACGCACCGTCGACGAGAGAGATAGTGGGAGGGTTCGAGCGATGGCTGGGAACGAGAAGGCCCGCGTTCTTGTCAAGGAGAAGATCTCGGCGGCAGGTATCGAGCTGCTGCGGGAGCACTTCGAAGTCGAAGTCCGCACCGACATGACCGACGCAGAGCTCAAGGAGCGGATCAACGACTACGACGCCCTGATCGTGCGCTCGGCGACCAAGGTCACCGGCGACATGCTGGAGGCGTCCACCCGGATGCGCATCATCGGCCGCGCCGGCTCCGGCGTGGACAACATCGATGTGAAGGCCGCCACCAAGAAGGGCATCGTGGTCGCCAATGCGCCTGAATCAAACGCGATAGCCGCGGCCGAACACGCCGTGGCCCTGATGATGGCCCAAGCTCGGCAGATACCCCAAGCCCACGTCTCGCTGAAATCCGGGAAGTGGGAGCGCTCGAAGTTCGGCGGGGTGGAGCTCACCGGCAAGACCCTGGGGCTGATCGGCCTGGGGCGGATCGGCATGATCGTGGCACAGCGGGCTAAGGGCCTGCGCATGGACGTCATAGCCTACGATCCGTTCGTCTCGTCCGAACGGTTCCGCGAGAACGGCTTGGAGCAGGCCGAGCACCTCGATGCACTCTATGCCAAGGCCGACTTCATCACGGTGCACCTACCCAAGATGGCCGAGACCATGGGCATCGTGAACGACGCGGCCTTCGCGAAGATGAAGGACGGCGTGCGCATCATCAACGCGGCGCGCGGCGGCATCATCGACGAAGATGCGCTGGTGCGCGCGCTGGAATCGGGGAAGGTAGCCTCGGCCGGTCTCGACGTGTTCACCCAGGAACCGCCGCCCGCCGACTTCCCCCTGCTGGCGTTCGACAACGTCGTCGCGACGCCGCACCTGGGAGCTTCCACCGAGGAGGCGCAGGACAAGGCCGGCACCATGATCGCCGAGCAGGTCACGGCTGGGCTTCTGGGCAAGTTTGTCTCCAACGCGGTCAACATCCCCTCGGTATCGTCCGAGGCCATGGAGACTGTGGGTCCCTACCTGCCACTGGCCGAGGCGCTCGGCAAGCTCATCATGGCGATCGTCGACGGGCCGCTGGATGAATTCACCGTGCAGTACGACGGTCAGATCGCCGACCAGGACACGCGTCTTCTCACGGTGGCCGTGATCAAGGCCATGCTTGAGGGTCACGTGGCCGACGTGGTGAACTACGTGAACGCACCTTCGATAGCCGAGGAGCGCGGGCTCAAGGTGGCCGAGGTGAAGGATCGGCGCCTGCGCGACTTCGCCAACCTGATCACCGTCACCGCTCGCACCAACAAGGGCGAGTTCACGGCCGCCGGCACGACGATCGGTCCCAAGTATCGTCCGCGGCTGGTGCAGATCTACGGCCACGACATCGATATCGAACCGGCCAAGCACATGGCGTTCTTCCGCTACAACGACATCCCAGGCATGATCGGCCGCGTGGGTACGGTCCTCGGCACCCATGGCATCAACATCGCTTTCATGAACGTGGGTCGCAAGAAGACGGCCGGGGCCGCCGTGATGGCCGTCGCTCTCGACGATGCGATCCCGCAGGTGGTGCTGGATGAGATCGCCGGCATCGAAGGCTTCTCGGAAGCCAGGGCCGTGGCGCTGTAGCACACGCTCTGCCTCGACGCGCCGACGGCTGCGACCGGGCGCGCCACGGGTAGATGTCGAAGTAGTGAGTCGTTCTAAGGGGCCCCCGCCGGGGGCCCCTTAGCGTGGTCAACCGGCTAGCAGCACGTCTTCTTCGGCGGTTCCGTGCCGCCGAGCGGGCCGGCGCCGGCGTCGCCGGTGCTGTCGGGATTGCCGAGTGACTCCCAGATGCCTTCCCAGGGGCCGTCCGCGCGCGGACGATAGCTGCTGGGCCCGCTGCGCGGGCCGCGGATGTCCATCAGTGTCGTCTGCAGCGGCGAGCCGCTTCCGCCGGCCATGACCCGCTCGGCTCGAGGGGCGTCGGCCGCGAGGCCCGGAGCTGGAGTCACCCGGGCTCCGGGGAAGCGGCGCAGGGTGTCGGAAGTCCAGGTGCGACGGAAGGTCTCAAGCCGCCGTGTTCGCGGTTCGAAGCGGTACTTGACCTGACTGGCTCCGTCCAGGTTGCGCTCCACTCCGAAGACCACGTCTCCGGTCTCCTTGGCCCTCTGCTGGTGAGAGACCACGAACAGCTGGCGGC
>DASRMJ010000314.1:0-6425 GCA_035647995.1 Thermoleophilia bacterium
CAGGAAGTCGCGCGGCAGAACATGGAAGTCCACGTCGTTGACCGCCACGAGGTCGTCGTAGCACTTGAACAGACCCCGAGCCTCGATCAGAGCGTGCGTGCGGGTGGGAGTCGGCATGATCATCATGGTACCAGTGCGGCCGTGGAAGCACCCGCCTTGACGTCGAGGTCCGCGGCTGGTTGACTCGGTGGTGCCATGGATACCTCACCCGAGACGCCGGCGAGATGAACGCCCGATCGACGCGGCCACGCGTGGTGGTGCTGCAACACGCGGACTGCGAGCCGCTCGGCACCCTGCAGCCGATCTTTGACGACGCCTTCGACGTGGTGGCCCTGAGGCTCGTCGGCGACCCCGTCGCCTATCACCACGCGGTGGAGACGCTGGTCAAGAGCCGGGCTTTCGACGGACTCGTGGCTCTCGGCGGCCCGATGTCGGTGTGCGAGCGCGAGCGGGTGGAGGGCCTCGACGACTCCCTCAGGTTGCTCAAGCTTGCCGTGCACGCCGACGTCCCCATCCTCGGCATCTGTCTCGGCGCCCAGTTGTTGGCGTTGACGCTGGGAGCCCAAGTGCGCCCGGGCGCGATCGGCGGCCGGCGAAAGGAGATCGGTTGGCTCCCGGTCGAATTGACCGAGCGCGGGCGCGTGGACCCTGCCTTCCACGGGTTCGGCGAGCGCGAGCCGGTCTTCCATTGGCACGGCGATACCTACGACCTTCCCCAGGGAGGCAGATTGCTGGCTTCCAGCTCCGGCTACCCGAACCAGGCGTTTCGCTGGGGGCGGTGGGTGTACGGCATCCAGTTCCACCTGGAGGTGACGCCGGCTCTGGTGCTCGAGTGGACACATCGGTACGCGGACGAGTTGGCGGCTCTCGACTATGTGGACGCCCCCGCGATGGTGTCCCGCGCCTCGGTCCACGCGGACGGCCTCAGAGAGAAGGCTCGGGTCTTGGGCGGGCATTTCGTGGAGTGCGTGCGGGAGTCCGTGCGTCAGCGGGGCGAGCCGCTCCGGTGAGCCACCCCAGTGAGTCACCCCGGGGAGTCGTCTCGTCTCACCCTGAGAGGGACGACCCCGCCTTGATGGCCTGCTGCGCTAACGACACCGCTTCGCGGGGAGTGGAGGCATACCAGATGCCCGGAGTGCCCTCGTCGCGTTGCAGGCGCCATCCGTTGAGCACGACCACCGGACGGTGCACCTTCGCCGCAAGGCCGATCTCCGAGAGCGTGCCGAACTCCCCGCCCACGGCGATGACGGCGTCTCCACTGCTCACAACCGCCAGGTTGCGGGCGTGGCCCATCCCCGTGGTCACGACCATGTCGAGGTAGTCGTTGGCCTCGGAGCGATCGTGACCGGGCAGGATGCCTAGGGTGCGGCCACCGGCCTCCTTCGCTCCGCGCGCGGCCGCGGCCATCACGCCCCCGAGCCCGCCGCACACGAGGACGGCTCCGGCCTCGGCGACCAGACGACCCACCTCCTCAGCCACGGCGTACTCCTGCGCGGTCGCTTGGCCGGCTCCGATGACGCTGATGTAGAGGTCGTGCGTGAGTTGGCTCATGAGTCCCAGGATAGCACCGCGCGCAGGAGCGTCAGGGCGAGCTCCTTGTCGAGCGGCTCGTTCCCGTTGCCGCACTTGGGGGACTGCACGCACGAAGGGCACCCCGACTCGCAGGTGCAATCGGCTATGAGCCTCACCGCGTCGCGGAACCACTGCTCCACCTGACTGAACCCCTGGCGAGCGATGCCCACTCCGCCCGGGTGACCGTCGTACACGAAGATGGTGGGCAGTTCGGTCTGAGCGTGCAGAGGGGTGGAGAGCCCGCCGATGTCCCAGCGATCGCACATGGCCAGCAGCGGGAGCAACGCGATCAATGCGTGCTCGATGGCGTGGAGGGCGCCCGGTAGGCGCGGCAGCAGCTTGTCGTCCGCCAGGATATCCAGCGGGAATGTGAACCAGAGCCCTTCCGTCAAGAAGTGCTGGGTGGGGAGGTCGAGCTCTTCAGTGCCGAGCGCTTCGTCGCCGCCCAGCCGCTTCTTCTGGAAGGCGATCACCCGCGAACTCACCGCCAGCGCTCCCAGGTGCATGGTCAGCGGGCCGAAGGGCGAGCTCAGCTCGTGGGTCACGATCTCGGTGGACGACTCCTTGCGTGGTTGCGTGTAGTAGGAGTCGAAGAAGCGGCGGACGACGGCCACCCGCCCTTCGAGGTCGAGCTGTGTCACGAGGTAGTTCTCGCCGCGATGGAGGTAGACGGCTCCCGGATGGAGGAACGAGAAGGCCGTCTCCGCCTCCTGGCTGCCAACGACGCTGCCGGTCTCTTCGTCGACGATGGTGAACTGGTCGGGAGAGGAGGAACGCAGGCTTATCTCGCCGGCCGGGTAGCCGCTGCCGGCCACGAGCCAGGAGTCGAAGCCCCGCCGCAGGCCGCCCTTGGCCGTCGCGCGCTCCGCGGCCTCCTCCAGGCCGGGCCCGAAGAACTCCGAGTCGTCCGTCACCAGTGGGAATTCGTAGGCCGCCGCCACAAGGTGCCGATCGTGGATGTAGGGGTTGGTGAAGTCGATGGTCGCCGCCTCCACCTTCCTCTGCAGCATCTCATTCGGGTTGTGGATGAAGAACTGCTCGAGCGCGTCGTTGCCGGCGACGAACAGGGCGAGACTCTCACCCTTGCCCCGTCCGGCTCGTCCCCACTGCTGCCAGAGGCTCGCGACCGTGCCCGGATAGCCCACGGTGATGACGGCGTCGAGGGTGCCCACGTCGATTCCCAGTTCCAGGGCATTGGTGGACACCACCGCCAGCAGTTCTCCTTGAAACAGGCGACGCTCGATCTCGCGCCGTTCTTCGGGGGTGTAGCCGGCCCGATAAGGCGAGAGTCGTTCGCCGAGGTTGCCCCTGTCGTCCGCCAACTGCTCGATCGTGTACTGGTGGACCAACTCCGCACTGCGCCTGGACTTGGTGAAACAGATGGTGCGGACCCCCGCGCGCATGAGGGTGGCGAGTATCTCGGCTGCCTCCCGGGCATTGCCGCGGCGCAGGTTGAGCGCCTCGTCGATGATGGCCGGATTCCAGAGCAGGACCTTGCGCCTGCCCGAGGGCGCGCCGTCGTCGGCCACCGGCGTCATGGGGAGACCGGTGAGGCGTTCCGCGTGCTCGACGGCGTTGCCGATGGTGGCGCTGGCCAGGATGAACTGGGGTTCGGCCCCGTAGAAGGCCGCGGCACGCCGCAGGCGGCGCAGCACGTTGGCGACGTGGCTGCCGAACACCCCGCGGTAGGTGTGCGCCTCATCGATCACCACGTGCGTGAGGTTGAAGAGGAAGTCCCCCCAGCGCTCGTGGTGAGGCAGGATGGCCATGCTCACCATGTCGGGGTTGGTGAGGAGGATCCGGCAGCGCGTGCGGGCCACGCGGCGTGCCTCGGGTGAGGTGTCGCCGTCGTAGACGGCCGGCTCGATGCGCCCGCCCGCCAGCGGGCGCAGGCGCCGGATCTGGTCGTGGGCCAGTGCTTTGGTGGGGTAGAGGTAGAGGGCCCGCGCCGCCGGGTCGCGGTGCAGGTGGTCGAGGACCGGAAGGTTGAAGCATAGACTCTTGCCGGAAGCGGTGCCGGTGGTCACGATGATGTGCCCGCCTCGGCGGGCAACGTCCCAGCACGCCCGTTGGTGCACCCAGAGGCTCCGTATGCCTTGCGCGCCGAGGGCATCGGCGAGATATGGGTGAAGGTCGGCGGGGAGCTCCGCCGACCGGCCGTCGCGGGCGGGCAGCACGACCTCGCACTCCACCCGAGGCTCGTCGTCGTGGCTGAATATGTCGAACAACTCTGGCCTCACTCCGCCGAACACCCTATCCAGCAGCTCCAGCAATCCTGCTTGTCTCCACATGTCCCCCGCCTTGGCCGCTCCCGTCCCAGGTCCACTGTAGACCACGGATCGGACGGCACGCGAGGCGCCTTTGGGCCCAGATTGGGCGCCGCTCCCGGAGGGTCACCCGGACTCCCGGCGCCGGACGCCTTCTGCGGGCACCGCCGCCGCAGACCGCCAGCCGCCGCCCCACATCGCCGGGCGCCGCGGCCGCAGATCGCCAACCGTCGACCGCCTTCCCCGCGCCCTCGGCCGATGATACCCCGTGCGACCGCCCGGGGTGACTCAGGGCCATGCAGGTATACATGCCCATAGCATGTGGGAAGAGGCGTCGCTACACTTCACGCATGGAATCGGGCACATCGACCCGTGACGGCGACGCTCGGGTCGCGGTGCACGGGACCACCAGGGGGAATCTTCGCGGATATCAGGGTGCGGTCGACTCCGCACGGGGATGCTCGCGGTCCGGGAACGGATGGAGCAGTAGTATACTCGGGCCACGATGGGCGACCCTCCTCGGTACTTCATCACCTGCGACTTCGACGGCACCGTCACCAGCGAGGACACCCTCGATCTCCTGGTCCAACGATTCGCGCCCGGAGTCTGGGAGACCATGGAATCCGGACTCCTCTCCGGCGAGCTCTCCCTCACCCAGGTCATGGAAGAGGAGTTCCGCCGGTTGCGCGTCACCGAACGAGAGGCGGTCGAGTACGTCCTCGGCCGCGCCCGGGTGCGTGATGGTTTCGCGGAGTTCGTGCGGTGGGCCGCCGACCGAGGCCACGAGTTGGTCATCGTCAGTGCGGGCATCCGCACTCTCATTGATCCCATCCTGGCTGCCGCCGGCCTTCCCTATCTCCACGTCCACGCCGGCGACGCTCTCTTCACCACGGAAGGCGCGCTCGTCTGCTTCCCGCCGTCTACGGCCCAGTGCATCGACCAGTGCGGGCACTGCAAGCGGGACACCATCCTCGCACACGCCCCCTTTCCCGGCCCACTCGTCTACGTGGGAGACGGCTACTCCGACTTCTGCCCCACCCGCCAAGCGGACATCGTCTTCGCGCGGGCTTCGCTCGCGACCCATCTTCGGGGTGAGGGGATCTTCTTCCATCCCTTCGACGACTTCCACACGATCGTCTCGACCCTCGAAGGCTGCGGGGAGTGACCGCCCGCACCGTCGGCTCCGCCCGCACCGTCGGCTCCGCCCGTCCCGCACGCTCCGGTCTTCAACTGCCGGGTGTTCTCGAGGCACGCGTTGACCTGGGTCGCGATGCTCTTCCTGGTGGTCGCGCTCGCGGCGGCTCTTGTCTTGCTGCTGCTGTTCGTGCGCGAACGCTCCAAGCGTCTCGTCGCTGAACGGGGGCGTCGGGACCCGCAGGAGTTGACCCGCCTGCGGTGTGCGGTGGAGCACATGGCCGAGATGCTCGTGGTCACCGACAGGGACGGCCTGATCAGATACGTTAATCCCGCTTTCGAGCGGGTCACCGGCTACTCGAAGGACGAGGTCCTGGGGGTTCATCCACGCATCCTGGGTAGCGGCAGACCGGGGGACGCAGCGCGCGGCGCACATAAGGCGACCATCGAGAGCGGCCGCGTCTGGTCCGGTCGCGTGACCAGGAGGAAGAAGTCGGGGGAGCTCTACGAGGAGGAGGCGACCCTCTCTCCAGTCAGGGACGCGGAGGGCAACATCGTCGATTTCGTCGCCGTCGGGCGAGACATCACCGACGAACTGGTGCTGGAGGAGCAACTGCTGCAAAGCCAGAAGATGGAAGCGGTGGGGCGTCTGGCCGGCGGCGTTGCACACGACTTCAACAACCTGCTCACCACCATCAGCGGATACGTCTCCGTGCTCTCTCAGAGCCTGCCGGGCGATGACGACAGGCAGGACGATCTGAACGAGGTCGAGCGCGCCGTCGGCCGGGGCGCCGACCTCACGCGCCGACTCCTCGCCTTCTCCCGCCGAGACGTGGTGCGACCGCGTCTCGTCGACGTCGGGCGGGTCGTCACGAGCACGATGGCGTTGCTGCGACGGGCGGTGGGCGACAACATCGAGCTGACCGTCGACCTCGACCCCCAGCCCGTCATGGTCGTGGCCGACCCCGGTCAACTCGAACAGATGCTCACCAACCTGGTGGTGAATGCGCGTGAGGCTATGCCCGCCGGGGGGACGATGCGGGTGGCCGTGCGAGCGTGCGAGCTCGGCGACGACGAAGCGCGCAGACTGGGCGTCGCCGCTCCCGGTCTCTACGCAAAGATCGTCGTGAGCGACACGGGCATAGGCATACCTTCCGATGTCTTGGGCCATGTCTTCGAGCCGTTCTTCACCACGAAGACGAAGTCCGAGGGCAACGGGCTCGGCCTGGCGACCGTCTACGCGATCGTGGAGCGAGCCGGAGGTGTCGTCCGGGTGCACACCACTCCCGGGCGGGGCTCGGAGTTCGGAGTCTATCTGCCACTCTCCACCTCGGGGGGAGTGCCCGCGCAGGCCGCCGCGGAGGATCCGACGTCGCCCCCTCCCCGGGGGAGTGAAGGCGTCCTGGTGGTCGAGGACGAGCCGGCTGTGCTGCGACTCACGACGCGGATGCT
>DASRMJ010000315.1:0-2943 GCA_035647995.1 Thermoleophilia bacterium
TCAGGAGTGTTCGGAACGTAGGCGGCCAGACACCGAGCGCAGCAGAAGTACACGGTCCTGGTTCCGTCGCGCACGGCACAGGTCGCAGCGTATGGATCGACGAACATCCCGCAGATGGGGTCGACGGCCGGGTTGTCGGGACGCAGCGGCGCACTCTTTGAAGCTTCTGTAAAGATGCGCCCGCAAGGCCGTCGCTGCCCTTGTTCCGTATACCCCCCTGGCCTATGCTGGAAGAAGAAGCAACTCCCGGCAGTCGGAAAGGAGCCGGTCTCTTGGACAATGAACCTCGACCGCCTTCCCCGATCACCCGCCGTGACTTCCTCGTAGTCAGCCTGGGTCTTATGGGCACGTTGGCGGCTGCCGGGCTCCTCGCGCCGATCGTCCGCTACGCATTCCCCACCGTCCACGCGAACGCCGCGACCCGCGTGCGCGTGGCGTCCACGACCGAGCTGACCCCTCTGGGGAAGGTGGTCGATTTCGAGTACCAGGAAACTCCCTGCACGCTTCTGCAACTCGAAGACGGGACGTACCAGGGGCTCTCTCGGGTCTGTACGCATCTCGGCTGCATCATCAAGTGGCAGCCCGACGACACCCGCTTCTTCTGTCCCTGTCATGCCGGAGTCTTCTCACCTACCGGGCAGGTGCTCGCCGGGCCCCCGCCCAGCCCCCTGCCGACGCTCAAGCTATCGCTCGAGGGTGAGGACATCTGGGTCGAAGGTTGGAGCTCCGGCTAGATGTGCCATCTCGCACTTCTTCTGCCGATCTTCGGTATCGCCGTGTTCTTCGTGCTCCCCTTCCCGGTGGCGCTCGTCATCTACCTCGCGATCGTGGGGGCCAGCGTCTTGCTCTACAAGGCGGTGTTTGCCGCGATGTGCCGCCGGGTGGTCACGGGGCGTGAGGCGATGATAGGCGCCGAGGCCAGCGTGAAGCGGGTCAAGTCCGGCAGGGTGGTCGTGGGTCTGCGGGGCGAGCTGTGGACGGCCCAGGCCACTGGGTTCGCGGACGGGGCGCCCAAGCAGGGCGAACGCGTGGTAGTCACCGGAATCCGGGGCAACACGCTCCTGGTGGGGCCGCTCCCACGAATCCTTACGCATTCTTGACCTGATTCACTCATACTCCCCCGAGGTATCTGGATCCGCGGGTGTTGGAGATGACATGAGAAGAAGCACTTCGGGAATAGTCATGGCCGTGGGACTGGTCGTGCTCGTGGCCGTGGCGTGGCTGTACTTGCAGGACCGTCAGCAGGTGGCTTCCAGCTCCACCGCGGCGACCGCTTCGCCGGGCACCTCGGATTCGCCGGGCACACCGGCTTCGCCGGGTGCTTCCACCTCACTGAGTACGTCCGCTTCGCCGAGCGCGCCCAGCTACGTGGCTCGAGACGCCGGGGAGGGTGGCGTGAAGGTGATAGCTGCGATCCTGACCCCCGGGGCCGTCGGGGAGGACGCGACACTCGCCGATGTGGCCGCCATGGTCGATCCAGCCACGGAGATCGGGTTCCTGGTGACCTTTGAAACGCACTCCGGCGATCTCTCGAATCTCGACCTCGTTGCCCTCTCGAGCCTCAGCGCCCCCAACGGAGACCATGTCGCGGTCCGCTGGGTATCGGAGAGCGACTCGGGCCACCATCGCGCCGGGGTGCTGGTGTTCGAGCGTGGAAGCCTGGATCTTGCCGCGGGCACCGGTGACCTCACCCTCACCATGAGAGATGTGGCCGGGGTGCCCAGCCGCACGCTCACCTGGCTCCTTCCGCTCGGGTAGGCGGGGGTTAGTGGAAGCGCCCATAGTACTGGCCCTCGCGGCCGGAGTCGTCTCCTTCCTTTCGCCCTGCATCGTGCCGATGATCTCCGTCTATCTGACGCTGATCACGGGAATGACGATGGACGAACTCACCGCCAGGCCCGGGCTCGTCATCAGACGGACCATCGTAATCAATACCCTGCTGTTCGCCCTCGGGTTCACCATTGTGTTCACGCTCGCCGGAGGAGCTGCTGGGGCGATCGGGGCTGCCCTCCAGAGCGCCACCCGTGGGCTCGAGATCGTCGGCGGTGTTGTCATCATCCTCATGGGCCTGTCGATGGCCGGTGTGTTCCGCCTCCGGTTCCTCGACAAGATGCGACTTCCACTGAAACGGCCTCTCGCCAAGCCGAAGGGCCCGCTGGGATCGTTGGTGGTGGGCCTGCTGTTCGCGGTCACGTGCTCCCACTGCATCGCACCGACCCTCCTGTCGATGATGGCGGTTGCGGGCACCACCGGCTCGCCGGTGACGGGCATGGTGACCATGCTCGCGTTCTCCCTGGGGCTCACCGTCCCGTACGTGGGCACGGCGGTGGCCATAACGCCCGCGCTGCGGTTCCTCTCCGGCCATAAGCGGGCCGCGAGGTTCGTGGGCGTAGGGACCGGCGTCTTCTTGGCCGGTTTCGGGATTCTCCTGCTGGGCGGTCAATTCACCCGACTCGTCGAGATCAGTTCTCGACTCCTGCCTTTCCGCGTTCCGCTGGGCATGTGAGCGGCGGACTCCCAACCGGCGACCTTCACCAGAGGAGACAGCACCATGCCGTATCGCACCTTCGAGATGATCACCCTTGGCCCCCTCCACCTGCGCACCTGGGGCATGCTCGTAGCACTGGGCATTCTCGCGGGCGCCTTCCTGGCGGTGCGCATCGCTCCCAGCCGCGGGATCCAGGCCGATAGACTCTGGACACTCACGGTCGTGGTGGCCCTGGCCGGGGTGCTCGGCAGCAAAGTGCTCTGGGCTCTGCAGCCGGATCTCATCGGGGAGACTATCGCGCATCCTCTGCGGCTAGTCGCCATCTGGCAGGGGGGGCTCACGTTCATCGGAGGGCTCCTGGCCGCCGTCGTAGCCGGGGTCCTCTACGCGCGCAGAGCCATGCTTCCGGTGTTCGACACTGCCGACGTGGTCGCCCCCGGCCTTGCACTCGGGAT
>DASRMJ010000316.1:0-2645 GCA_035647995.1 Thermoleophilia bacterium
CGACACATGGTGCTCTTCCGCGCCCACAGCTTCCAAGACCCGGCGGCCGCGCATCTGGCCGCGCGGGGCCACCGACGCATCCTGGAACGACTCGCGGCGCGTGACAAGGAGGGCATCGCCGAAGCGGTGCGCACCCATCTCGAGGACGCCCGTGGGTTTATCGCCGGGCGCATCGCCGAGGAGTCCGAAATCGCCGACCACGCACACCGCGCAGACGTTGAGGAGTAGCGACGTGACGGAACACGACAGCAGGACCCAGGCAGCCGGAGGGGCTCCCCTCACCGTCGCGGTGGTCGGCGGAGGAAACGGCTCGTATACCACGGCCGCCGATCTGACGTTGCAGGGCCACCGAGTGCGCCTCTGGCCTGGAGCGCGAGAGCGGCACGCAGCCGTCCTCGAGTCCGGATCCATCCGGGTCTCGGGCATACCCCCCGTAGGCGAGGCCCGACTGCAGTTGGTGTCGGACGACGTGGCGGCCGTCGTGAGCGGCGCCGACGTCGTCGTGTGCACCGACCCCGCGTTCACTCAGGAAGACCGTGCCGCTCGGGTGGCGCCCCACCTGTCCGACGGGCAGATCGTGTTCCTCTCCCCCGGTTCGCTCGGCTCCTACGTCTTTCACCGCACCGTCCGCGGCCTTAGGAGTCGCGCGGACGTGACGTACGCCGAGCCGGGCACCCTCCCCTATCTGACACGCAAGATCGGCCCGACCGACGTTGAGATAAGCGGTCGCGCCGCGCACCTGCCTGTGGGCGTGTTCCCGGCCGTCCGCACGGAGGAGACGGTCGCTATCCTGCGCCGGATCTTCCCGGGAGCGCTGTCCACCGACGATATCCTGTCGGTCGCGCTGCTCAACGTGGGCCCGATCATCCACTCCGTGCTTGTTCTCCTCAACACCGGAGCCATCGAGCACTTCGACAGCTGGGACATCCACAACGAAGGCACCTCGCCCTCGGTGAAGAAGGTGATCTTGGCGCATGACGAAGAGCGGATAGCCGTTCGTGAGGCCCTCGGATACTCGGGCCCCCACTACCCGATGCGACACCACTACCACCCCCAGGGCGATGAGGAGTGGATGTATGGGCGACGCGGCCACACGGACCTGGTGAAGAGCGAGAAGTGGCGAGAGGCGCTCAGTTTCCGGCACCGCTACATCCAAGAGGACGTGCACGTCAACCTGGCACTGTTCGCCAGTATCGGCGACCTGGCCGGAGTGGAGACGCCTATCGCCGACTCGCTGCTCCGCCTTGCAGCCGCGATCACCGACCAAGCGCACATCACAGCCGGCCGCACCCTGACCAACCTGGGGCTGGGCGCCTACTCCAGAGCGGAACTCCAGCATCTACTGCGCGATGGTAGGCGGTTCGGCGGCGGCGACCCGAGCGGCGACATCGGCTCGGCCGGCGGCGGAACCCTGGCCGGCGACGCAGACCCGGGCGGCGACAAGGACGCTACGGATGCCTGACGCCGTCCCATCGAGCCCCACAGGTGGCGCATTCGGCCCCGCAGATGCCTCTGCCCCCGGCGGCACGGACCTCGGCGGCCCAACCGCTCCCGTGAGCGGGGCGCGGCCCATGCGAGTTGGTGTCGTGGGGCCCGGCCGCATGGGCGTGGGCATCGTCACCGCCATCCTGATGGCGGGCGGGAACGACACGGTAATCCTCGCCGACGTGAAGGACCGGGCGCCGGGAGACGAGATGGGTTCGCTGTCCCGAGCCCACATGGAGATCCGCGCCAACCTCGACTTGCTCAACGACCTCGGCATACTTCGCGGGGAGGCAGGCTCGCATCTGGACAGGCTTGTGCTGACCAGGGAGGCGGTGCGCGACCTGGCCGGGTGCGCCCTCGTGTTCGAGGCGCTGCCCGAGACGATCGAGTGCAAGCGCCCGTTCTACGCAGATGTTCTGAACGCCCTGGGCCCCGACTGCGCGGCCGCTTCGGCAACCTCGACGTTCGCGCTCGACACCTTTCGAGACATGGGGGCCCCGGCCGGTCGGGTTGTCACGGCGCACTGGCTCAACCCGGCCTTCCTTATGCCGCTCGTCGAGGTGGCACACGCCGATTGGACCGAGCCCGCGACGCTCGACCGCGTTCTCGGCTATCTCAAGGCCATCGGCAAGATCGCCGTGCCGCTGCGGAGCAGCCCCGGCTTCATCGTGCCGCGCATCCAGGTGGCCGCCATGAATGAGGCGGTGCGCATCGTCGAGGAGGGTGTGGCCACCGCCGCCGAAGTCGATACCGCGATCAAGGCGGGGTTCGGATTCCGGCTCGCGGTGTTGGGACTGATGGAGTTCATCGATCTAGGCGGGGTCGATATCCTGGCTCATGCGGGCTCCTACTTGTCGGAAGCCCTTGGGAAGGAACACTTCCACCCCCCACTCTCGGTGCGCGATAAGATGCAGGCGGGAGAACTCGGACCGCGCACCGGCAGGGGGTACTACAGCTACGAAGACGTGGATGTAGCCGCGCTCTTCAGGGATCGATACCGCGGATTCGCCGACCTGCTCACCCACGTCTCCGACTCGCCGCACCTGAGCTTCTACGGAGGGGTCGAGTTGAGAGGCGGGGACCACGCCGACCAGGAGGAACATCTATGACGAGTGGACGACGGGACGGGATGGGGCGGGATGAGGCGGACAGAACGGAAA
>DASRMJ010000317.1:0-7980 GCA_035647995.1 Thermoleophilia bacterium
CGCGGCGTACATCGGCCCTGAGGCCGCGCTCGCCGTGGTGGGCGGTGCGCCGGCGAGCGTCGTCTGTCCGCCCGCGGCGCTCTCCGCCGCCTGCGTCGCCGCATCGTCCGCCGACGCGGCCTCGGGCGAAGCCGCTGAGACATCCTTCTGTTGACTCTCTGCCGCGAGTCGGTCGGCGTCCCCGTTGGAACCGATCCCCACCTGATAGTAGGAGGAGATCGCGACACCGGCGACGAGGGCCATCGCGGCAGCGGGAAGCCACACGCGAGGGACCAGGAAGCGCCGCAGCGACCGCAGGGCTCCACCTTCCGTGCCGATCCGGCTCGAGGTCGCTCGGGCTGCGGCCACGGGCGAGGGCTGCGCCAGAGCGGCCAAGCCCGCGAGCACGCTGTCGTCGAGCTCGGCCGGCACGGCCGCCTCGGCGATCGAGTTCAAGATAGATGCGATCGAGCGCTGGTCTGCGAGGGTCTCGCGGCACTCGGGGCAGGCAGCCAGGTGGGCCTCGAGTCGTTCGGCGACGTGGGGCGCGAGGGTGCCGGCGATCAGATCCAGCGCCGACTCATGCCACGCGTCGACGTGGCCCGGATCGTCCCGATGAGTCGGGTCCGACTCGAAGATGTGGCTTCCGCCTTGGGGATCGCTGTCAGACTGCATCGGCGCGCTTCTCCCGCCGGTCGTGTGGTCGCGGACGTGATGAGAGGTCGGGGTCCTGGTGGGTCGGGTCGGCGGGTGAGACGGCGCTTTCAGGTCCGTGGTTCCCGTGTCCCCCGGGGTAGAAGCCGGCACCGCGCAGTGACTCCGCCAATTCCGCACGGGCTCGGAACACGCGAGACTTGATAGTGCCTTCCTGCACCTCGAGGATCTCGGCCGCTTCCGCATAGCCGTAGCCGAGGAGGTCGCACAGCACGATCGCGAGTCGAAACCCTTCGGGCAGAGCTGCCAGTGCCGATTTCACCTCGGTGGAGAGCCCATCTTCCGCGGGCGACACCGATGCCACGGTCAGTGAGGACCCACCCCGCGACGAGGGAGCCGACAGGTGCTCGAGCATAACGTCTTCCATGGGATCGGGCCGGCGGCGGCGGAGATGGTCGTGGACGCAGTTGACGACAATCCGGTGCAGCCAGGTGCTGAAGCGCGCCTCGCCCTTGAACGAGGAGAGGTGCGAGAAGGCCTTGATGAAGGCCTCCTGAGCCACGTCGGCGGCGTCCCAGGGGTCGCCGGTCATGCGAAGGGCAAGGTTGTATCCCCGCTGCGAGTGCCTTCGGTAAAGCTCGGTCACGGCCGCTTGATCCCCCGCGCGCGAGCGGGCGACGAGTTCGGCGTCCGGGTCCGGAGTGAGGGGGAGCGGCACCTGGGATCCTCCGATTGGGATCGTTGCGGTCCTGAGGCAACTGGTAGACTAAAGCCTTCGGGGGATCCATGCAACTGCCCGCCCGCCAGGGCCGGTTCGAATGTCCGTAGCAACGGAGGTCGCCTTGCGCGTGTTCGAGGACGTAGGCCGGATCTTCGAGGAGAGTCGGGATCTCACCATCGGTATCGAGGAGGAGTTCCAGATCCTCGACGGGTCGACTCTGGCCCTCGTCAATCGGTTCGCAGATCTCAAGACGGCGGCCGATGCGCTGTTCGGCGCGCCCCTTGTCACCGGGGAATTGATCCAGTCAGAGGTCGAGATCAACAGCGC
This sequence comes from Thermoleophilia bacterium, assembly GCA_035647995.1. GTDB lineage: Bacteria > Actinomycetota > Thermoleophilia > RBG-16-64-13 > RBG-16-64-13 > JAHJSA01. The sequence continues at coordinate 1,682 of DASRMJ010000317.1, forward strand.
CGTGTGCGAGACCTTCTCCGACGCGCAGGCGGACGTCGCGCTTCGGCGGGCCGCGCTGGTGTCGGGCGCCCACGCGATCGGCCTCGCCCTGTGCTCAACTGGGGTGCATCCTTTCAGCCGCTGGGAGGACCAGAGGTTCATCGAGTCTCCGCACTACCTGAGAGTCGTGGAGTCACTGCGCTACGTCGCCTGGACGAACAACACGTTCGGCATGCACGTGCATGTGGGGGTGCGTGGGGCCGACCGGGCGGTGGCCCTGTGCGACGCTTTCCGTTCGCTGCTGCCCCCCCTGCTCGCGCTCTCCGCGAGCTCTCCCGTCTTCCGGGGAAAGGAGACGGGGCTCCATTCCACGCGGGCCCAGGTGTTCATACGGAGTTTCCCACGTTGCGGCATCCCAGACGCGTACGGAGATTGGGCCGGGTATGCCGACTACGCGCAGTTCCTCTACGATACGGGCAGCGTGATCGAACCCACGCAGATCTGGTGGACAGTTCGGACGCACCACACTTACGGCACGCTCGAGGTGCGTATCGCGGACGCTCAGCCCAGGTTGGACGAGTCCATGGCTCTCGCGGGACTGATCGTCGGCCTGGCTGCGGCCCTGATGGAGCGTTTCGACCGCGAGGGTCGGCTTCCCGTGCACGCAGGGCGCTTCATCGAGGAGAACCGTTGGAGGGCGCTGCGCGACGGGCTGGACGGTCGCTTGATCGACCTCGACACGAGGACGGAGATCCCGGCCGTGGACGTCGTCCGGTCACTCGTCGCTGAGGTGGAGCCTCTCGCAGGGAAGCTGGGCCTCGAGGGGGCGCTGGCAGTCGTCACGCGTATGGTCGATGAGGGCAACTCGGCTCAGCGGCAATTGCGCATGTTGCACGATGGAGTGAGCGTCGAGGAGATCCATCGTCTGACGGTGCGGGAGACGATGGGCGGTATCGGGCCGTAGTCCCTCAAAGCCTCAAAGCGGGGGATCTGGGAGCGTGCCCTCGGAGAGCGGTGGCTCCGCTGGTTGCAGGGAGGCCGCCGGCTCGGAGACCGATGCCAGATTGACGTAGGCGATCGTCCAGTAGGCCGTGCTGAAGCTCGTGAACACAGCCTTGAAGATCGCAAGCACCAGCAAGGCCACCAGGCCAACAAGAGCGATGCTTCCCCACATCACGCCGTCGGCACCGTCCGTGGCGGTGCGGTAGACCAGCAGTCCCAGCGGGACGGCCAGAAGGGCCAGCGGCAGCACCAGCGCGATGCCGGCCGCGATCGACACCCCGACACTGACGAGCCACGTCATGAAGCTCGCACCGACGTTCGCGCGAAACACCCGCCATCCGTTGCGAATCGAGCCGACAGGACCCCTTCCCTCCAACACCAGCGAACGGCTCGACCATGTGAGCACCACCTGGACGACGATCGCCAATGGAATCGCCAGCAGGAGGAGGAGGAGAGCCGTCACCGCGAGTGCGACGATGACGCCCGTGCCCAGGTGGGCGCCGCGGGCGAGTGCGAGCCCGAGTGGGAGGCCGATCGCCAACGCGAACAGCAGGCCGATCGCCAGCGCGACCACCGCCACCAGCAGCCACATCCCCAGCAGTCGCCAGAAACTCCGCACACCGGCGCTCCACGCGAACCCAAGGCCGGAGGGCCCCTCGGCGTTCGCGGCATCGGAGCCGGCGATGAGTCCCCCGGTGGCGATGATCGAGATCACCCATAGGACGATGCCCAATAGGAAGAGTCCGACGATCAGGGCTAGGAGGAAGGGCCAATTGTGGGCGATCCAATCGGCGAGATCGAGGCTTCCGGAGGCGAAGGGGCCGTATCCTTGGTCGCTCCCGAAGCTGTAACTGATATTCGGAGCCCCGCCGGAGATGCCGCAGCCGCCTTCGGAGGCGACGAGCCCGAGTAGCCACAAGTACTTGTGGCGCCAGGCCACCCGCCAAGCGCGGCGCAAAAGGTCGCTGTAGTCCACGAACTCTCCTCCGACGTTGACCCCGTGGTGCCCTGACGGGATACTATCACCCAGCGAAAGCGTGAACGGCCCGCAGGAGGGCTGAGGAGGTGTCGGGAATATGGTCGATGAGAGAGCGCCCGCGACCGAGAGCGAATTGATGGAGCAACTCGAAGAGGAGATGCGCCGCATCACGGTGCCCGACTACCTACGGCACCTGCTTGTCTCGCTGTCCAGCTTGGGCTTCCAGCGATTGGGTCTCACGGCCGAGAGTGCCGCCGAGCGGGATCTGGTGCAGTCGCGCATGGCGATCGATGCGTTCGAGGCGCTGGTGGGAGTGCTCGCGCCCGCGCTTTCGAAAGAGGATGAGTCGCTGTTCAGGTCGGCGTTGCACCAGATGCGGATGGCATTCGTGCGGGCCTCGGCCGGCGAGAGCGCCGGGCCGGAAGGCGTCGAAGAGGACGAAGCGGCGCAGGGCGGCGAGAAGACAGAGGCGGGTGCGGAGGCTGCAGGGGAAGGGGATAACGGTGGCGACAGCTGACATCGGGGTGTTCGGAGGGTCGGGATTCTACTCCTTCCTGGACGACGTGGAGGAGGTCCCGGTCGAGACGCCCTACGGGCCCCCGAGCGACAGCTTCTTCATCGGTGAGGTGGGGGGGAAGCGGGTGGCCTTTCTTCCGCGGCATGGGCGCCGACACCAACTGCCGCCGCACATGATCAACCACCGTGCCAACGTGTGGGGGATGAAATCACTCGGCGTCGACCGGATCATCGGTCCTTGTGCCTCCGGCAGTCTGAAGAGGGAGGTCGGGCTGGGGCACTTCGTCGTCTGCGACCAGTTCGTCGACAGGACGACGGGTCGCAAGGACACGTTCTACGACGGGCCGGTGTCCACCCACGTCTCCGCGGCCGACCCGTACTGTCCCACCATCCGCGAGGCGCTCGTGCGGAAGGGCCGGGAACTCGGCATCACCATGCACGATGGGGGCACCGTCGTCACCATCCAAGGACCGCGCTTCTCGACCCGGGCCGAGAGCCGGTGGTTTGCGTCGGCGGGTTGGGAGGTTATCAACATGACCGCGTACCCGGAGGGCTACCTGGCCCGTGAGTTGGAGATCTGCTACGCGAACGTGTCCCTGGTTACGGACTACGACGTAGGCGTAGCCGACGATCCGTCAGTGGCGGCGGTGTCGCACGCGGATGTGGTGGCGGTGTTCGAGCAGAACAACGCGCGACTGCGGGAGTTGCTGTTCGCGGTGATCCCGGCTCTTGGCGGGCGACGCGACTGCGTGTGCGCTTCCGCGCTGGCGTCGGCCCGGCTGTAGCAGGCGAGACCCGGGGCGCCGGCCGCCGGGTGGCGCGGGCCCGGCCGACGGATGTCGACCGAGCCGACCGAGCCGAGCTCAGTCGGCTTTCGCGGGGTGATCGACGACGAGCACGTCGTCTTCGCGTCGGATGACCGAACTCTTCACGTGGGCCACCATGGAAGCCTTGCGCGACTCGTCGGTCTCTCCGGCCATGGCGGCGTCGAGTTCGAGGACCATCCCATACATCCGCTGCACCAGGTCGGTCGATTCTTCGGGGGTGAGGCCGAGCGGCTTGACCACGCTCGCCACCTTCACGAGAATGGCCTTGAGCGCCGTCAACGTCTCGCGTTCGGGCTCGTGCGGCGCGCCGTTGCGATCCGGTTGGCTGTCGTAGTCGTCGCGGGATTCTCCCCGCCCGTCTCTGCGTTCGCGTCGTGCCACCTTCAGACCCTCTTTCGTCGCTCTTTGTAGAAATCGACCGCGCGCCCGACTCCCTCGGCGAGGTCCACCTTCCACTCCCAACCCAACGTCTCTCGCGCCAGGGTGGCGTCGAGCGCGATGTGTTCCACCTCACCGGGGCGGGTGGGGGCGTACTCCGGCTCGATATCCACACCCACAGCATCGCGGACGCTCTCGAACACCTGCCGGTCTGAGACCTCGATACCGCGGCCGATGTTGAACAGCCCGTCCGATCCACGCTCGATGGCCAGCATGTTGGCCTCAACGATGTCGCCTACGTAGCAGTAGTCGCGCGTCTTGGTGCCGTCCCCGAATATGCGGGGCGTCTCCCCGTTGAGCAGCTGTAGCGAGAAGATGGCCACCACCCCGGCCTCACCGTGCGGATCCTGGCGCGGGCCGTAGACGTTCGGATAGCGTAGCACGGTGTAGTCAAGGCCGAAGTTGGCTCGATACGCGTAGAGGTAGTGCTCGACGGTGTGCTTGCTCACGCCGTAGGGCGAGATGGGTTGCACCGGATGCTTCTCGTCGACGGGGAGGTAAGCCGCCTCTCCGAACATGGCCCCGCCCGTGCCGGCGTAGACAACCTTGCGCGTGCCGTGGACGCGGCAACACTCGAGGAGGTTGAGCGTGCCGAGAAGGTTGACGTCGGCGTCGTAGCGCGGGTCTGTCACCGACTTCCGCACGTCCATCTGGGCCGCGTGGTGTATGACGATGTCGGGGCGTTCGGCTTCGAACACCTCCGCGAGCCGCGCGTCCCGCACGTCTACTTCGTGGAAGCGGGCTCCGGCGGGGATGTTCTCCCGCTTGCCCGTCGCCAGGTTGTCGACGATGGCCACGTCGAAACCACGGTCCAGCAGTCTGTCGGATACATGCGAAGCGATGAAGCCGGCTCCGCCCGTGACTAGTACTCGCACTGCGCCTCCTCGATCCCCATCCGCTTGTCCAACCCCATCAGTCTTCGATTACTATGCGCGTGTCGGTCTCCTTCACGCCCGAGACGGTCTGGATCGAACGGAAGATCAATTCGGCCAAGGCTCGGGGATCTTCCGCCTCCACCTGCACGATCAGATCCACGGGGCCGGTGACGGCGTCGGCACGCTGGACCGAGTCGATGGTGCGCAGCCCATCCAGGATCTCCTTCGCCCTCCCGGCTTCGATCTTCACGAGTACATATGCTCTGACCATGACCACCTTCCTCCTGTGAGGTTGCGCGATCGCACCGATGTCGCTCCTATTCTAATCTAACCCGCGGCCCGGTGCGTGGGCGGTGTCGTGAGGTGGAAACAGCCTCGGGATACGCTATACTCTGGCCTCCGATGTGGGTGGTAGGCGTCGGGACGTGGCGCAGCCTGGTAGCGCATCTGCTTTGGGAGCAGAGGGTCGGAGGTTCAAATCCTCTCGTCCCGACCTCTGACCGGCTGGGGCGAGCGATGCAACGGGCGGGTGTAGCTCAGTTGGTAGAGCGTCGGCCTTCCAAGCCGTCGGCCGCGGGTTCGAATCCCGTCGCCCGCTCTTAGAGGCCGGTAGGCTCGTTGTCCGAAGGCCGGGGAAAGGCGCCTGTAGCTCAGGTGGATAGAGCAACGGACTTCTAATCCGTGGGCCGGGGGTTCGAATCCTCCCAGGCGCGCTGGAGGTGGGAGAGTCGTCGGCGGGACTCCGTGCGGCGATACGTGGTGAACGTAGCTCAGTCGGTAGAGCTCTGGATTGTGGCTCCAGTGGTCGCGGGTTCAAGTCCCGTCGTTCACCCCTCGCATATGGTGACCCTCCACCGCACTCGGCTATGGCTGGGCAGGTGGGGGGTCGTCTGTTGCCGGCGGTACGTCGGCGAGCCGCCGACGAGCGGCGCGGCCGCCCGACGCCGGCTCTTGCCGTGCGGGTGTGGCGGAATGGCAGACGCGCATGATTTAGGATCATGTGTCTTTGACGTGGAGGTTCGAGTCCTCTCACCCGCACCACGATTACGACCCGGGTCGGCCGCGCGGAGCGCGACCGGCACATGGAAGGAAGGACCGAGTTGAAGACCACCGTAGGCGAGAAAGTCGGCAACGACGTCAAGCTGGAGATCGAGGTTTCACCCGAAGAGGTGCAGGACGGCATAGCCGCCACCGTGAAGCAACTCTCGCGCGAGGTGCGCATCCCGGGTTTCCGCAAGGGCAAAGTTCCCACCGGGATGATCGTGCAGCGGTTCGGCATGGAGGCGATCTCCCAACAGATGCTCGACGATCGACTCTCGCCGTGGCTCCTGGAGGCCCTCACCGAGGCCGGCCTGGATCCGGTGGATCGACCGGAGGTGGACTTCGACGAAGCGCCCGAGGAAGGCAAACCGTTCTCGTTCACCGCGGTCGTGACGGTCATGCCCACCGCCGAACTCGGAGAGTATAAGGGCGTCGAAGCGCCGCGCCCGGACGCAACGGTCCTGGACTCCGAGGTCGACGAGCGTGTCGAGCGTCTGCGGGAGGAGTTCGCCGAACTGAAGGCCGTGGGCGACCGTCCTGCCGCCGAGGGCGACTTCGTGACGGTGAACGCCGAGGGTTACCGCGACGGCGAAGTCGTGGCCAACACTCAGCTCGACGACTACATGTTCGAGGTGGGGGGCG
>DASRMJ010000318.1:0-3947 GCA_035647995.1 Thermoleophilia bacterium
GGATGGTGGAGATCGGCCGGTGACCGACTCACCGAGAAGGCCGCATCTCATCGCCCGGGGCGACGCGAAGCTCCGCTTCCGTAGTTACGATGTCCTGGTCGTGGGCAGCGGCGTCGGAGGGCTCACGGCCGCCGTCGGCGCGGCGCGCAAGTGGAACGTGGCGCTGCTCACCAAGAGCACCCTGTCCGATACCACCACCTTTCTCGCCCAGGGCGGCATCGCCGCCGCGGTCAGTCCGCTCGACTCACCCGATCTCCATCTGGGCGATACCCTGAAGGCGGGTGCGGGTCTGTGCGACGAGCGCGCGGTTCGCATACTGGTAGAGGAGGGGCCGGCCCGTGTACGCGAGCTGGAGCTTCTCGGAACCCGTTTCGACCACCGCGACGGGGAGTTGGTGCTCGCGTCCGAAGGCGCTCACTCCATGCCGCGCGTGGTGCGCGCCGGCGGCGACGCCACCGGGTCGGTCGTGGCGAGCGCGCTGATGGACGTGCTCGCTTCGGGCGGCAGGGTCGAGTTGCACGAAGGCGAGTTCGTGGTCGACCTTCTCATCGAGGACGGCGCCTGTATCGGCGTGTTGTCCCTCGACGCAGACGGGGCACTCATCTTGAACCATTCGCGCGCCGTCGTGCTCGCCGCCGGGGGTGCGGGGCAGGTCTTCTCCAGCACCACCAACCCCGACGTCGCGACCGGAGACGGGCATGCCATGGCCTATCGAGCGGGAGCGGTGCTGCGCGACATGGAGTTCATGCAGTTCCACCCGACCGCGCTCCACATGGAAGAGAACCCGACACTCCTGCTCACCGAGGCGCTTCGCGGCGAGGGTGCCCACCTCGTGGACGGGCGCGGCGAGCGCTTCATGGTGGGGACGCATCCACAGGCCGAGCTGGCCCCACGCGACGTCGTGGTGCGGCGCATGAAGGAGATCATGGATCGGGACGGCACCGACCACGTGTTCCTCGACGCCCGGCATCTCGGCTGCTCGTTCTTGCGGGAGCGCTTCCCCACGGTCTTCGGCGGGCTGGAGAAGCGCGGCTTCGATCTCTGCTCGGCGCTCATCCCCGTATCTCCCGCGTCGCACTACTTCATCGGGGGCGTCGTCACCGACGTGTGGGGCAAGACCTCCATCCCGGGGCTCTACTCGTGTGGGGAGACCTCATGCACGGGGATACACGGGGCGAATCGGCTGGCCTCGAACTCACTGCTGGAAGGCCTCGTCTTCGGGGAGCGCATCGTGCGCGATCTGGACCGTTTCCTGGCGCAACCGAGTCGCCCGGTGCGCAAGTTCCGGCTCGATCTGCCCGAGGAGACGTGGCCGGGCAACCCTCCCGAGCAGATCAGACGAGTCCGGCGCGCGCTGGCCGAGACCATGACCCGCCTGTGCGGCATCGTGCGGGATACCGACGGTCTCCAGGAAGCGGCCCGCGTCATCGCCGAGCTCAGGGACTCTCTGAGGCCGCCGGCTCACGATGTGGAAGAGCTCGAGGTGTTCAACCTGCTGACGGTGGCTCGGTTGATGGTCGAGGCGGCCTCGACGAGGGAGGAGAGTCGCGGAGTGCACCTCCGCTCCGACTTCCCGTGCGTGGATGACGATCACTGGCACCGGCACATATCGATGGAATACGATCCGGACAACGACTCCACCCGAGTGCGTGTAGTGGGGAGGGCGGAAGAAGAATGAACGTGGACGACACGAGCAGCGAACTCATCAGGTTGGCGTTGCGCGAAGATCTGGGCGGCTACGGCGACGTGACCTCCGCGTGGACGGTCGCCCCGGAGACGCGCTCGGAGGGGTTCCTCGTCGCACGCGACCACGCGGTGATCTCTGGGCTCGATCTGGCGGCGGCGGTCCTCGCCGAGGTGGACCGGGAGGCCATCTTCGAGCGGCTCGCAGCCGATGGGTCGACGGTGGAGCCGGGAGCGAAGCTGGCGCGTCTCGAAGGCAGGGCCCGTTCGCTGCTGGCTGCGGAGCGCACCCTTCTGAACATGTTGGCGCATCTCTGCGGCGTGGCAACACAAGCCCGCCGGTTCTCCGACGCTGTGGCAGGCACGGCGGCTGTCGTGGTCGACACACGCAAGACCACCCCGGGCCTGAGGGTGTGGGAGAAGAAGGCCGTGCGCGACGGTGGCTGCGCGAATCACCGCTTCGGTCTGTTCGACATGGTCTTGATCAAGGACAACCATCTTGTGGCCGGCGGCGGCGTGGGGGCCACGGTACGCCGGGCGCGCGAGGCGGCTCCCTTCTCCATGAAGGTGGAGGTGGAAGTCGCCGACGAGCAGGGCATGCGGGAGGCCCTCGCGTCGGGGGCTGACATCATCATGTTCGACAACGTGTCAGGACCGGAACTGGGGCGCCTGGTGCGCTTGGCGCGCGATCTCGCCCCGGCTGTCCTGCTCGAGGCGTCCGGGCGGGTGAGCCTCGAGACCGTGCGTGCCATCGCCGAGAGCGGGGTGGACATCATCTCGAGCAGCAAGCTCACAGCCGGCGCGCCGCCGGTGGACGTGGGGCTGGACTTCGACCTGAGCTAGGCCGTCCGCGGCGGCCGACGGCCGCCGCGCGACAGTGACGAGAGAGGAGACGCCGTGCTGCTGGCTGTCGACGCAGGAAACACACAGACCGTCTTGGGCCTCTTCGAGGACTCCGCTCTGGGCGAGGAGTGGCGCATCGCCACCGACGTCAATCGCACCGGTGACGAACTGGGCGCGCTGGTCGACACACTCCTGCGTGCCCGCGGGCTCTGCCGCGACACAGTCACCGCGCTGGCTCTCTCTTCCGTGGTGCCGGCGTTGAACCGCGAGTACGTGCGCATGGCTCGGCGCTATTTCGGAGTGGAGCCCCTGGTGGTGGGTCCCGGCGTCAAGACCGGTATGCCCATCATGACCAGCAACCCCCGTGAACTCGGGGCTGACCTCATCGTCGACGCCGTCGCCGCCTTCGAGACTGTGGGCGGCCCTTGCGTAGTGGTGGATTTCGGCACGGCCACGACGTTCGGAGCGGTGTCGGCCAAAGGCGAATATCTGGGCCACGCGATCGCCCCGGGTATCCAGACGGCGATGGACGCCTTGGCGGCTCGAGCCGCGAAACTGCCTCGGGTGGAACTGGTCGATCCCGGGACCGTCATCGGGAAGACCACGGTCCACAGCATGCAGGCGGGAGCGGTCTTCGGCTTCGCCGGCCAGGTGGACGGCCTGGTCACGCGCATGCGCGCCGAGTTGGGTGCGCCGAGGGCCGTGTCGGTCGCCACCGGGGGGCTCGCCTCACTGATATTCGACCACGCCGCCACGCTCGATCGGCTCGACGAACACCTGACTCTACGCGGGCTGGAGATCATCCACCGCCGGAACCAGTAGGCGCGTCGTGGGTGGAGGGCAGGCCGAACGGCCGCCCGCAGGGTCGGAGCCGCCGGCGGTCGACTTCCGCGCGCCCTTCTCGATCGGCCACGTCGTCATCCCGAATCGAGTGGTCCTCGCCCCGATGGCCGGTTTGACCACGAGTGCCTTCCGCCGCCGCGCCAAAGCGTACGGCGCGGGGCTGGTGGTCACGGAGATGGTGAGCGTCTACGGGTTGATCTACGGCGACCGGCGCACGCATCACTACCTCGAGTTCGAGGAGGAAGAGCGCCCGCTGGCCTTGCAGCTCTTCGGCGCAGACCCTGAAGCGGTGGCGCGGGCCGTGTCGATCGTGATCGAGGCGGGCCATCTGCCCGATCTCATCGACCTCAACATGGGATGTCCGGTGCGCAAGGTGATGAAGACGGGCGCCGGGGCCGCCCTGCTGGCGGACCCGGAGCGGGCACAGGCGGTGGTGGCGGCGGCCGTGCGCGCCGCCGCCACCGCGGGCCTCCCAGTCACGGCCAAGATCAGGAGCGGTCTCGAGCCGGGACGCGAGGTCGCGGTGGAGGTGGCCAAGCGGCTCGAGGCCGTCGGAGTAGCTGCGGTCGGTGTGCATC
>DASRMJ010000319.1:0-2166 GCA_035647995.1 Thermoleophilia bacterium
GGACCCCCACCCCCGCCGCCGGGACTCCCAGCGCCATCGTCGGCGCGCCCGGGGTGGCGAACGCGGCCGCGGTCGTGGCCAGCGGACGCGTCGTGACCGTGTATCGGAAGATCCACCTGCCCAACTACGCCGTGTTCGACGAGGAACGCTACTTCACCCCGGGAGACCACGTGGAGGTGCTGGAGTGGGGTGGTGAGCGGCTGTCGGTGAACGTGTGCGAAGACATCTGGAACCCCGACGGCCCCACCGAGGCGGCCGCCCTTGCGGGTGGCGCGCGCCTCGTGGTCAACATCAGCATGTCGCCCTACCACATCGGCAAGGGCGGCGAGCGGGAGCAGATGCTGAGGCGCCGCGCGGTGGACGCCGGTGCCTTCGTGGTCTACGTCAACGGCGTCGGCGGCCAGGATGAACTGGTGTTCGACGGCCACAGCGTGGTCGCGGGCCCCGACGGATCGTTGCTGGCTAGGGGGGCGCAGTTCGAGGAGGAGTTGATCATCGTAGACCTCGACCTGGCGGCGGCGCAGGCATCGAAGACTCGGGTGGCGTCTGTCGGCAGATACCGTCTGGAGACCGTGCGCATCGACGCGGCGGCTTCCGCCCCGCCTGCCGCCGGCCACTCGGCCTCTGGGCCGACGGCGATCCCCGTCGCCTTTCTCGCCCCCGGCGCGGCCGCGATCCATCGCCCCCTGCTGTCCCGAAGCGCGGAGATCTATGCAGCGCTGTGCTTGGGCGTGCGCGACTACGCCGGCAAGAACGGGTTCCGGGGAGTGGTGCTGGGCCTGAGTGGAGGCATCGATTCCGCGCTCACCGCGTGCATCGCCGTCGACGCCCTCGGGCGCGAGGCGGTCACCGGGGTCACCATGCCGTCACGTTACTCCAGCGCCGACACGCTCTCCGACGCCCGCATCCTTGCCCAGAACCTGGGCATCGACCTCCTCGAACTGCCGATCGAGGACATTTTCGTGCCCTACTTGGAGACACTCGCTCCTGCCTTCGCGGACCGCCCGTCGGACGCCACCGAGGAGAACCTCCAGGCACGCATCCGAGGCAACCTCCTCATGGCGCTCTCCAACAAGTTCGGTTGGCTGGTCCTCACGACAGGCAACAAGAGCGAGGCTGCTGTGGGATACGCCACCTTGTACGGCGACATGGCGGGCGGTTTCGCCGTGATCAAGGACGTGCCCAAGACCGTAGTCTACGAATTGGCTCTGCACCGGAACTCCCTGGGTGCGCACGCCGGCCCCATCCCGGCATCCACCATCGAGCGCCCGCCTTCGGCGGAACTGCGTCCCGGCCAGACCGACCAAGACACCCTTCCGCCCTACGATCTTCTGGACCGCATCGTAGAGGCCTACGTCGTGCGTGACGAGAGTGTCGCCTCGATGGTCGCCGCCGGCTTGGATCGCTCCGAGGTCGAGAGGGTAGTCAGTCTCATCGACCGGAACGAATACAAGCGGCGTCAGGCGGCCCCCGGCATCCGCATCACCCTCAAGGCGTTCGGAAAGGACCGGCGGCTGCCCATCACGAATCGCTATCGTGATCGCTTCGATCCTGAAGAAGGACTTGTCTCGGGCGGCGGGGCGTAGTAGATTCTTTGAATCCAGATTATCTTTATAAGAATTCAATTGTTTTCCGGCCTGTGAGGACGTCCGGAAGAGAGAGGAGCCCCGATGACCGATCCCAGTAGCGACGCCGCCCCACGTTTCGAGACACAGGCGTTGCACGCGGGCCAGGTGGCCGATCCCGCCACGGGGGCCTGCGCGGTGCCGATCTACCAGACGACCTCATACGCGTTCGAGGATACGGCTCAAGCTGCCGGGCTGTTCGAGTTGTCGCAGATCGGCAACATCTACACTCGCATCATGAACCCAACGACGTCGGTCTTCGAGGCGCGGATGGCTGCCCTGGAGGGCGGCACGGCGGCTCTGGCGGTCTCCTCCGGCCAAGCCGCCATCACCACAGCGATCATCAACATCATGGGAGCAGGCGACCACATCGTGGCCTCGTCCAGCCTTTACGGGGGAACCTACAACCTCTTCCACTACACGCTTCGGAAGCTGGGCATCGAGGTCGACTTCGTCGATGCCTCCGACCCCGAGAACTTCCGCGCGGCGTTGAAGCCCAACACGCGGGCCTTCTACGGCGAGATGATCGGCAACCCACGAC
>DASRMJ010000320.1:0-3757 GCA_035647995.1 Thermoleophilia bacterium
CTTCTGGGAACAGTCAGGCCGCACGTACTAGGAAGCGACGATCGGGGGCGCGACGCGGGCGATCGGGGGATCGTCTCGGCCGCGAGGGGGGACAGCATCATGAGCAGGCTGCAGGGGAAGGTCTGTCTAGTCACCGGTTCGTCCGGCGGCTTGGGGCGCGCCTTCTGCCGCAAGCTCGCCGCCGAGGGAGCCGTGGTCGCGGCCGCCGGCCGCAGCCTGGAACGCCTGGGACCCCTGATGGCAGAGCTCGACTCCATGGGCGCGGCCGGGGCTGCACCTGGGGGCGCAGGCGGCGCGGGCGGCGCAGCCTCCGGGGACGCGGGTGGTGCCGCCGGCACCACCGACTCTGCCGCCGACGCTGCCGTCCGCACTGCCGCCCACCTGGCTGTGCAGCTCGACACCGGTTCTTGGGAGAGCGTGGAGGCGGGCGTCCGCACCGTCGAGGCTGCGTTGGGGCGCGTGGATGTGCTTGTCAACAACGCTGCCGCCTACGGCGACCTGACCCGCGCGCCCTTCTGGGAACTGCCCATCGAAGAGTGGGACCGCGTCATGGCCGCCAACCTGCGCGGGCCCATGCTGGCGGCCCGCGCCGTGGCCCCGGGCATGCGGGCCAGGGGATGCGGCCGCATCATCAACATCGTCTCGGCCACCTTCTGGAGCGGATCGGCGAACTGGGCGCACTACGTTGCCAGCAAGGGCGGCCTCATCGGGTTGACCCGTGTCATGGCCAAGGAGCTCGGTCCCGACGGCATCTGCGTGAACGCCGTCGCCCCCGGCTTCACCCTGACCGAGTCCAGCCTCGATCTCATGCCGGGCGCGGAGACCTACGGCGTGGACCGGGGGTGCCTCAAGCGGGCGCAGCAGCCGGAGGACGTCGTGGGCCTGGTGGCCTTCCTCGCCTCCGACGAGAGCGGCTTCATCACCGGCCAAACGATCATCGTCGACGGCGGCCGACAGTTCAACTAGACGCGTGGGGTCCACGCGGCCGAGGGGCCACGGCGAACGTGGCGAGGAGGTGACGGACAGGAAGCAGGACAGCCGTGCGCGCGTGTGAAACGAGACACTTCTAAGGGGGGATTGAATGAGGACCTACGACATCACGCCCTTCGAGTTCGACGAGGCAGTCGATCTCCAAAAGTACGACGCCTGGTTCCTCGACGGCACGCACTCCGTGCCTCCGTGGACCCCGATGTTCGGATGGAGTTGGATCAACTATTGCCGCCACGGCATGATGTGGGCGGCCCAGAAGCTCCAGCTGCCAACGTGCAAGGGTTGGGACTGGCGCCTGCACCGCGGCGGCGGCTACCTGGCCGTGCTGGTGATCGACGACCCCGTCGAGATCGCCGCCCGCGAGAAGGTGTTCCGCAAGCAGTTGGAGCCCTTCATCGAGGACTACGACGCCGTCTGGCAGAAGCACCTCGACGAACTTCAGGGCTACTATGCCGATCTACGCGCCTTTGACATCGCGGGCGCGACCAATATCGAGATGCTCGACCACCTGGAGGACGTCCTCCGGCTCAACCGTCGCATGTGGGAGATCCACTTCTACTTCATGTACGTGGTCTTCGGCGTGTACATGTTGTTCGAAGCCACGATGAAGCAGAAGTTCGGCATCGACGACTCCGACCCCACGTTCCACCGGGTTCTCACCGGCTTCGACAACAAGGTGTTCCAGGTAGACAAGAAGCTGTGGAGCTTCGGCAAGAAAGCCAAAGCCATGGGTCTCGACAGCATCTTCCTCGAGAACAACCCCGACAAGGTGGGCGCTCTGCTCGAGCAGAGCGAAGCCGGTCGCCTCTGGCTGGCCGACTTCAAGGAATTCCTGAACGAGGACGGTTGGCGCAGCCAACGCATGAGCGAGTTCATCAACCCCACGTGGATCGAGGACCCGACCCCCGCCTTCATGAACGTGCGCCAGTTCCTGCAGAAGGGGGGCGACTTCGACCTGGACCGTGAACGCGCCCGCCTCACCGTGGAACGGGAGAAGGCCGAGAAGGAGCTGCTCGAGAAGATCCCCGACGAGCAGAAGGGCTGGTTCACGAAGCTGCTGCGCCTGGCGCAACGCTCGGGTTCGTTCAGCGAGGAGCACAACCACTGGCTCGATCTCTACACCCACGCGATGGTGCGTCGCGCCCTGGTGGGCTGGGGCGAGAGGTTGGTCGCAGCCGACGTCATGGACAAGGTGGAGGACGTGTTCTTCCTCATCCCCGACGAGATACGCCGCGTGGCGTTGACTCCCGAGTGGCACGACCTGCGTGCCCTCGTCGCCGACAGGCGCGCCGAGTGGGTGTCCTGGTCCGAGACGGAGAACCCGCCCATGATGGGCACCGTCACACTTGAAGAAGCCATGGGCACCCTCATCCGCTCCAACGACCCGGTGGTGCTAAAGGTGGTCGTCGGGTCGCTGCCGGTGCCGAAGCCGGAACTCAAGGCCGACCTCTACGGCACCTGCGGATCCCCGGGCGTGGTCGAAGGCAGGGCCCGCATGGTCATGTCCGACGCCGACCTGCTGAACATCGAAGAGGGCGACATCCTGGTGGCGCCCGCCACGTACCCCTCGTGGACGGCGGTCTTCGCCCTCCTGGGCGGCGTGGTCGTGGACCGTGGGGCCAGTCTCTCGCACGCCGCCATCGTCGGCCGTGAGTACGGGATCCCCGTGGTGATGAACGTCTTCGAAGGCACCAAGGTCATCAAGGACGGGATGCGCATCCGCGCGTCGGGCAACATGGGCACCGTCACCATTCTGCACGACTGAGACGACGAGTCGTGGGACGAGGTGGCGGCACCGGGCATCCGCCCGGTGCCGCCACCCGCGCCCGGAGCGCGCGCCGCGCTCGGGCCCACATGAGTAGGAACGAGTAGGAGAGCGACTATGACCGACAAGTGGATCTACTGGTTCGAGGAGCTCACCAAGGCCTCGCGCGAACTGGTGGGCAACAAGTGCGCCAACTTGGGTGAGATGACGCGCTCGGGTCTCCCCGTGCCTCCGGGATTCGCCCTGACGGTGGACGCCTACACGCGTTTCATGGAAGAGACCGGCGCCGCCGGCGAGGTGCGCGACTACGTCTCGAGCATCAACCAGCAACAACTGGTGCGAGACGAGCGGCACAGCCGCCACATCAGGGAGGTCGTCGAGCGCCACGACCTTCCCGACGACATGAAGCTCGACGTGTCGCGCGAGTACGGGCGGCTGTGCGACCTCGTCGACATCGCCGATCTTCCGGTAGCCGTGCGCTCGTCGGGCGTCGTGAGCATGCCGGGAGCGATGGAGAGCTTCCTCAACATCCGAGGCGACGAGCAGCTGTTCAAGAAGGTCGTGGAAGTGTGGGGCAGCTCGTTCACACACCAGGCTGTAGCATATCGGGCGACCAACGACCTCTCCATCGAGCACTTCCCGATCGGCGTGGCGGTGATGAAGGTCGTGAACGCCAAGTGCTCGGGCGTGGCCATGTCCGTGCACCCGAACACCGGCGACCGCAACAAGATGCTGATCGAAGCGAACTGGGGCCTCGGAGAAGGAGTGGTGGGTGGAGCCATCACCCCCGACCACTTCGTCATCGACCGCACCACGGGCGACATCCACGCGACCATCAGCACCAAAGCCCAGTGCGTCCTGCCGAACGGTGACGGCACCAGCTGGCAGCCGGTCGATCCCGAGCTACAAGACTGCTCGTGCGTCTCGGACGAGGAGTTGCGCGAGATCGTCACGCTGGCCAAGCGGCTCGAAGAAGCGTACGGCGAGCCGCAGGATATCGAG
>DASRMJ010000321.1:0-2756 GCA_035647995.1 Thermoleophilia bacterium
AGATGTGACCATCCTGGAATGGGTGAGCGCCAATGGGGCCGTCCTGCTCTCCTGCGACCTCGATTTCGGAGCGATTCTGGCGGCGGCGGGCGCTTCGGGTCCAAGCGTCATCCAGATCCGCGGCAGGGACGTGCTGCCAGAAGTGATCGCCGACAGGGTCGCAACGGTCCTCTCCGACCTCGAGCGTGAACTCCAAACAGGGGCACTGGTGTCGCTCGACACGGACCAGGCGAGAGTGCGTGTGTTGCCCTTGAGATCGTAGCGGGTTGCGAAGTCAGCGAGGTCGTGAACATGGCCCGCGGCATGGCCGCCGTCCTCCCGCTGGAGCAGGCCCTCGATGCTCACTCGCATGCGATCTCGGCGCTGCTTCGAGAGACCGCCAGGCCGGCGGCGCTGGCGGCCTCTGCACGAGCGGCGTATACTGCGGGGTGGTCGGCGCAAGGCTATTCCCGTCCTGTGGGCGGGACCACGCGGCGCGCGGACCGTGCTAGGGGAGCGCTCGGCGCTGAGAGTGTGGCTCGACCACTGACCCTGCGAACCTGATCTGGGTAATGCCAGCGAAGGGAAGCATCGGTTGTCTCGTAAGGCCGGGGCGCGGCACCTATGGTGCGCGCCTTTTCTCATTGTCGGAGGCCCTCCCGGCACGCCCATGGGTCGAGGAGCGGAGGAGTCTTCGTCATGCATGCGGTCATCGTAGCGGGATCGACCCTCGATGGACCTTTGGACCCGGAAGCGCTCGCCCGCGCCGACCTGCTCATAGCGGCCGATGGCGGCGCCGACGCCATCGAGGCGGCCGGACTGTTGCCCCATCTGTTGGTCGGGGATCTCGACTCCATCGGAACCGATACGCACCACGCATTCGCGGAAGCCGGCGTGGAGACGGTCGTCTTCCCCGCAGCCAAGGACGAGACCGACTCCGAGATCGCGCTGCGCGCGGCTGTGCAGCGGGGAGCAGACACGATCACCGTGTACGGTGCGCTCGGTGGCCCCCGCCTCGATCACCTTCTGGGAGTGGTGCTGCTTCTGACCGCCGATTGGCTGCAGGGCGTCGACGTCCGTCTGGTCGACCAGCGTCAGAAGATCTACCTCGCGGGGGGCGACCGGGTCGTCGCGGGCGCAGTGGGCGATCTCGTGTCTCTTCTGCCCCTGACTCCGGTGGTGGAGGACATCCACACCGAGGGACTGCTCTACCCGCTGTGCGGTGAAGCGCTCCGGCAGGGAGCCGCTCGGGGAGTGAGCAACGAACTCGTGGTGCCCCGCGCTTGGATCACGCACGGGTTCGGCCGTCTCCTGGTGACGCACTTCCGGGGCGAGCACGCAGCGGTCACTGACGAGAATGCACAACGAAAGGAACTGCCGTGATACTTCTGACTTCATCCGCCGGCACCACGCCGTCGGCGCGGACGCCGCTGTCGTCGCAGGCGCAACTTCGGACGCCGTCGCCGTCGCAGGCGCCATTGCCGCCGCCACCGCAGACGTCGTCACCACGGCCGAGACGGGCGAGGCGGGTGGCAGCCTCCGCACCACGGGCCGACGGCGCAGCCGCGGCCGCAGCCGCGCTGGTGGTCTTCGGCGTGTTCTTGATGGCTCTCCTCGTGGGGCTTGCCGGCTGTGGGGGGGGAGGCGTCGGTTCCTCCACTACGGGCACCGCGACTGGTGGCACCTCGACGGACGGCACCGCGACCGGCGGCACCTCGTCGGGAGACACCGCGGCCGGCGGTGGCGAAGAGCCCACGGAGATCGTGCTCATGACCCACGACTCGTTCGCCGTGTCGGACGACGTGCTGGCCGCCTTCACCCGGGAGACGGGCATACGGGTGCGGGTGCTCACCTCCGGCGACGCGGGGATCATGCTGAATCAGGCCATCCTTACCAGAGACAACCCCCTGGCCGACGTGCTCTACGGGGTGGACAACACCTTCCTCTCGCGAGCTCTGGACGCGGGGTTGTTCGAACCGTACGCCCCGCCCGCGCTCGATCGCGTGCCCGATGCTCTCGAACTCGACCCGGAACACCGGGTCACACCCATCGACTTCGGCGACATCTGTTTGAACTACGACAAGGAGTACTTCGCCTCGAGCGGACTCGCCGTCCCGACGTCTCTGGCCGACCTGGTCAAGCCCGAGTACCGCGGTCTGCTTGTGGTGGAGAATCCGGCCACCTCCTCGCCCGGTCTCGCCTTCCTCATCGCCACGGTGGCCGAGTTCGGGGAGGGGGGCGAATACACGTGGCAGGACTTCTGGGTCGGCCTGGCTGCAAACGACGTGCTGGTCGCCTCCGGGTGGGAAGAAGCGTACTACTCCGACTTCTCCGGAGGAGCAGGCGAGGGGGACCGACCGCTGGTGGTGTCGTACGCCTCGTCGCCACCCGCTGAAGTCATCTTCTCGGAGCAGCCGCTCACCGAAGCCCCCACCGGCGTGATCGTCGACGGCGCCTTCCGTCAGATCGAGTTCGCCGGGATCCTGGCAGGCACGAAGGCTCCCCGCGGCGCGCGTCTCTTCCTCGACTTCATGTTGAGCCTTGAGTTCCAAGAGGACATGCCTCTCAACATGTTCGTGTTCCCGGCCAACAGTGACGCGGCCTTGCCTCCGGAGTTCCTCGAGTTCACCCACGTGCCCCCGAACCCCGTCTCCGTGGACCCCTGGGCCATCGAGTCCGACCGCGAACGCTGGATCGAAGAGTGGACCGCGATCGTGTTGTCGTAAACAGGTGGTGGCGGCGGCCGGGATGGGCCGCCGCCACCGAAGGCGGGCGCC
>DASRMJ010000322.1:0-13002 GCA_035647995.1 Thermoleophilia bacterium
CCCTGCGGCGACCCCCCTAACTCGAGGTACGACAGGATACCAGGCCCGCCGATCCCCTATTTTGAATAGGGGATCGGCGGGCCTGGTATCCTGTCGTACCTCGAGTTAGGGGGGTCGCCGCAGGGTGGGGCGGTCGGCTCGGGGTCTGCACACACGTCGGCACGACAGGTGGGATATGTCCAAGCCCTTCTCCGTCTTCTGGGGGTGCACCATCCCCGCCAGGTTCCCGTTCATCGAGAAGTCCACTCGACTCGTGCTCGAGGCGACCGGCGGTCGTCCTGTCGATGTGGAGGGCTACACGTGCTGTCCCGAGGGGACGCTTGTGAAGGCGGTCGACGAAGAGGCCTACTACGTGACGGCCGCGCGTAATCTCTCGTTGGCGAGCGCCGCCGGGCTGCCGATGGTGACGCCGTGCAACGGCTGTTACTCGACGCTGAAGTCGGTCTCGTCGACGCTGCGGGCGGATTGGCGGCTCGCCGGCCGGATCTCCGCGCTGATCGCGGACGGCGCCACGCACGCCGCCGACGCCGCCGACTTCGCCCAATCTGCCGACATTGCCGACGCCGTCCACGCCGCCGGTCACGCCCCCCACCCGCCGGACGCGCCGATTTTTCCCGAGGTGAAGCATCTCGCTGAGTGGCTCTTCGACGAACTGGGCCCGGCCGCCATCTCGAAACGCGTGGTCAAGCCGCTCTGGGGCATGCGCCTCGCGGTGCACTACGGGTGCCATCTGCTGCGGCCCAGTCCTGCCGTGCGCTGGGACAGCGCTACCCATCCCACCAAGCTCGAGGACTTGGTGCGCGCTCTGGGCGCGACGGTGGTGGACTACGACACCAAGATGGCGTGTTGCGGTGGGGCTCTCGACCGGGTGGGAGAGCGTGACGGGGCCCTCGAGTTCTGCCGCGCCAAGCTCGACGATCTGGCCGGCGTGGGCGTCGACGGCCTGGTGGTGGTGTGCCCCTCCTGTCTCCAGCAGTTCGACTTGAACCAGGCGTCTCTGCTCCGGGGCGGCGAGCGGACGCCCATACCCGTCTTCTACTACTCAGAGTTGTTCGCTCTGACGCTCGGCTTCCAGCCCGAGGAGTTGGGCCTGTCCATGCACCGGGTGAGCGTCGAGCCGTTCTTGGCCGCGTGGGCGGAGCGTGAAGACCGACGCCGGGTGATCGCCGAGGAGTTCTCCGTGCCGGAGTTGCAGAAGTGCGCCGACTGCAAGGCGTGCGAGGACGATTGCCCGGTGACCAAGGTGGCCGGAGGCTTCAGCCCCACGGGCATCATCGGGGAGATACTCGCCGGCGACCTCGAAGGCGTGATCGAGCGGGGCGACTTGTGGAAGTGCCTCGAGTGCTTCACCTGCTACGAGCGCTGCCATAGTCGATTGGGCATGGCCGAGGTCTTTCGCAAGCTCAAGGAGTTGGCGAACGAGCGGGAGAAGGTGCCCGCCGCCGTGCGCTCCGCATACGAGATGTTCCGGGCCACTGGATCTCTGGGGGAGCCACGGGAGAGCGCGAGGGCCAGGCTGGGCTTGGCTCCGTTGCCCGCACGCGGTGGGGATGATCTCGAGCGGATCCTGTCCAGGCGAGAGGAGCGTCGATGAGCGCCGCGACCGGCGATCCGGGCCGTCGTGCGGGTGGGGACCGGCCCGGCCGCCGCGGCCTGCCCGACGTCGCCCGTGGCCTGAATCGCTTCGGCGAGTCGGATCGGCGCAGTGCGGTGCGACCATACGGCGGGCTGCCGTCCCCCGGGTCGCGCTCGAGCGATCTTGCGCCGCGTCCGGCCTACACGGCCGAGGCCGATGAGCGCATCCTGGGCGCGTGCGGACTCATGGGTGTGTGCGATGAGTCGGGCAGCCGGATGAGCGGCGAGTTGGCGGTCCGCAGCATGGCCTCCATGCACGACCGTGGGAACGGGCTGGGCGGTGGCTTCGCCGGATACGGCATCTACCCGGACTTTCCGCACGCCTTCTGCTTCCACATGCTCTACAACGACGATCCCTCCAAGGACGACACCGAGTACTACCTCGCTCGGCACTTCGTGATCCTCCACCACGAACCCATCCCGTCGAAGTCGGTGCGGGGCATCCAAGACGAACCCATCCTCTGGCGCTACTTCCTCGAGATCACCGACCAGCGCTTGGCCGAGACGCAGTTGACCGCCGAGGACTACGTTGTGCATGCGGTCATGGACATCAACGACCAGATCAGGGGGGCCTATGTGGCCTCCTCGGGCAGGAACATGGGCGCGTTCAAGGGGGTGGGTTTTCCCGAAGAGATCGGAGAGTTCTATCGGCTGGACGAATACAAGGGGTGGACGTGGACCGGCCATGGCCGTTTTCCAACCAACACTCCGGGCTGGTGGGGCGGAGCTCATCCGTTCTGTCTGCTCGATTACAGCATCGTGCACAACGGCGAGATCAGCTCCTACGGCATCAATCGCCGCTACCTGGAGATGTTCGGCTACAACTGCTCGATGAGGACCGATACCGAGGTGGTCACCTACCTCTTCGACCTGATGCTGAGGCGGCACGGCCTGCCCGTGGAGATCGCCTGCAAGGCCTTGGCCAGTCCCTTCTGGAAAGACATCGATCTGATGGGTGAGGAAGACAAGCGACTGTACACGGCCCTGCGCTCCGTCTACGGCTCGGCCTTGCTCAACGGCCCTTTCGCAGTCGTCTTGGGCAGAGGAGAGGGCATGGTCGCTCTCAGCGATCGCATAAAGCTGCGGCCGCTGGTGGCCGCACGCCACGGCAGTGTGGTGTACGTGGCCAGTGAGGAGTCGGCCATCCGCGAGATCTGCCCGAGGCCCGAACGCAGTTGGATGCCGCGCGCCGGCGAACCGGTGATCGCGCAACTCCATGACGGCGTGAACCCGGTGACCTCGCTGGCCGCGGCGTCCGCCGGCGTGACGGCGTAGGGGGCGCGCCATGGCCGAGATGACTTTCGTCAGACCTGAGTTCCGGGTGCGGATCGACCGCGAGGAGTGCACCAAGTGCGGGCGTTGCGTACACCAGTGCGGTTGGGGTGTCTACCATCTGGACGACGACGGACGCCCCATCCCCGACCACGCGAAGTGCGCCGCGTGCCACCGGTGCGTCACCTTCTGTCCGGCGGACGCCATCACCATCGAGAAGAATCCGCTCGCGTACAAAGAATCCGACAGTATGTCGGCCGCCCATCGCAAGGCCATCTGGCGCCAGGCTGAGACCGGGGGGATACTGCTTACAGGCATGGGCAACGACAAGCCCTACCTGCGCATCTTCGATCATCTGCTGCTGGACGCCTGTCAGGTCACGAACCCGTCCATCGACCCTCTGCGGGAGCCCATGGAGCTTCGCACCTTCCTGGGCCGCAAGCCCGACTTCGTCGAGGTGGAGTGGGGGAGCGACGTCGGGGCGAAGCCGCGACTGCTCACCGAGCTCGACCCGCAACTGACCCTCGAGACGCCCATAATGTTCGGCGGGATGAGCTTCGGCTCCGTGTCGTTGAACGTTCATCGCGCCTTGGCCATGGCGGCCAAGGCTTCCGGCACCTTCATGAACACGGGCGAGGGTGGCCTCCACGCCGACCTGGAGCCCTACCAGGACCACATCATCGTGCAGTGCGCGTCGGGCCGCTTCGGCGTGCACACCGACTATCTGCAGGCCGGCGCCGCCGTCGAGATCAAGATCGGCCAAGGAGCCAAGCCGGGCATCGGCGGTCACCTGCCGGGGGAGAAGATCGACGAGCAGGTGTCGACCACCCGCATGATCCCTCAGGGCACGGATGCGCTCTCTCCGGCGCCCCACCACGACATCTACTCCATCGAGGATCTGCGTCAACTCATCTATGCCATCAAGGAAGCCACCGGATACAAGCCGGTGTCGGTGAAGATCGCGTGCGTGCACAATGTGGCCGCCATCGCTTCCGGAGTGGTGCGTGCCGGCGCCGACATCGTCTATCTCGACGGCTTCCGGGGCGGCACCGGCGCGGCGCCCACCGTCATCCGCGACCATGTGGGGATACCCATCGAGATCGCCATCGCGGTGGTGGATCAACGCCTGCGGGACGAAGGCATCCGCAACCGGGCGTCGATCGTCGCGGCCGGCGGCATCCGCAGCTCGGCCGACGTGGCCAAGGCCATTGCCCTTGGTGCCGATGCCTGCGGCATCGGCACCCCGGCCCTGGTGGCGCTGGGTTGCCACGTGTGCCAGAAGTGCCACACCGGTTGCTGCTCGTGGGGCATCTGCACCCAGCGACCGGAGCTGACGCGCCGCCTCGACCCGGAGTGGGGGGCCGAACGGGTCTCAAACCTCGTGAGGGCCTGGAGCCACGAGATCGCCGAGATCCTGGGCGCTCTGGGAGTGAATGCCATCGAGAGCATGCGAGGCAGCCGCGAACGCCTGCGCGCCCTCGGGCTCGACCAGTCGACGATGGACATGCTGGGCGTCAAGCCGGCGGGCATGGGCCACTGATGGGGGGAGAAAGACCGTGAGCCCGTCATACGAGTCAGTGAGGAGCGTCCCCACGGGCCCCGCCCGGCGCGGGCCCACCGGCATCGAGCCCGCCCGCATCACGGCGGGCCAGCCGGGCGCAGAGAGGGGCGAGGTCGCCCGAGAGGGCGATATCGCCCACATCGACGCACGCGGGATCTACTACAAGACCTTGAACGAGCAGATCCGCGAACAGGTGGCCGTGGGCGTGACGACCGTGGTCCTGGACCACGTGAACGGCCAACGGTACATCGGGGCGGGCATCAGCGCCGATGGTCTTACCATAGTGGTGAACGGCGTCCCCGGGAACGACCTTGCCACGTTCATGGACGGGCCCACCGTGGTGGTCACCGACAACGCCCAGGACGGCATCGGCAACACGATGAACCGCGGCCTGGTAGCTGTGGAAGGTGACGCAGGCGACGTGATCGGCTACGGCATGCGAGGCGGCCGCATCTACGTGCGGGGCGACGTGGGATATCGAGTGGGAATCCACATGAAGGCGTACGAGCGCCACATCCCCGTGATCGTTATCGGCGGCAAGGCGCGAGACTTCTTCGGCGAGTACATGGCCGGGGGCGAGATGGTCCTCCTGGGGCTGGGGGAGACCGACGAGCCCGTGGTCGGGTCGTACGTGGGCACCGGCATGCATGGTGGAGTCATCTTCGTGCGCGGCGAGGTAGCGCCGCACCAACTCGGCAAAGAGGTCGGACTTGCGTGTCCCACTGCTGCCGATGAGGCGCGTATCGAGGAACTGGTGCGCGACTTCTGTCGGGTGCACGGGCTGGATGCGGCTCCGGTCTTGGCGGCCCCGTTCGTGAAAGTAGCACCGTTTACGCACCGTCCATACGGCAAGTTGTACGCCTACTAGGCTGCCGCTCGACGCGGGTTCACGCGGCGCTTGTACAAATGGATAGGCAAGTTCAGTCTAACGTTGTCCAGGTTGGTGTTGTTCTTCTGGCGAATCGACGGTAGTCTTCTTGTCGTTCTCAACCACTGTTCTCCAGGAAGGGCTGTCAATGGGAAACGGCATGACGAAGGACGACGTTCTCCGTATCGTACGCGAACAGGACATCAAGTTCGTGCGCTTCTGGTTCACAGACGTTCTCGGCTTCCTCAAGAGCTTTGCGGTGACCCCCTCCGAACTTGAAGGCGCTTTCTCCGAAGGGATGGGGTTCGACGGCTCCTCCATCGAGGGTTTCACGCGCATCCAGGAGTCGGACATGGTCGCGATGCCCGACCCGGGCACCTTCAACGTCCTCCCCTGGCGCCGTGGCTCCGGGGGCACAGCTCGCATGTTCTGCGACATCCAGATGCCCGACGGCAAGCCTTTCCCGGGTGATCCCCGCTACATCTTGAAGCGTCTGCTCAAGAAGGCCGCCGACCTGGGCTACACCATGTACCTGGGGCCGGAACTGGAGTTCTTCTACTTCAAGGACAGCAAGGGCACGGAGGTGCTGGATCGCGGCGGTTACTTCGATCTCACCCCACTCGACGTGGCGACCGATCTTCGGCGCGACACCATCTTGGCGCTGCAGGACCTAGGCATCGACGTCGAGTACTCACACCATGAGGTGGCGCCCTCGCAGCACGAGATCGATCTCAAATACAAGGACGCGCTCACCATGGCCGACCAGGTCATGACCTACCGCTTGACCGTGAAGGAGGTCGCGCAGTCCCGAGGCACGTACGCGACCTTTATGCCGAAACCCATGTATGGCGAGAACGGCTCCGGTATGCATACCCACCAGTCCCTCTTCACCGGGCCGAGGAACGCTTTCTTCGACGGGAACGACGAGTACCACCTTTCGTCGGCCGGCAAATCCTACATCGCCGGATTGCTGAAGCACGCGCGTGAGATGTGTCTGGTAACCAGCCAGTGGGTGAACTCCTACAAGCGGCTCGTACCCGGCTATGAGGCGCCCATCTACTGCTGCTGGGCGCGACGCAACCGGTCGGCCATGGTGCGCGTGCCGATGTACAAGCCCGGCAAGGAAGAAGCCACCCGCGTGGAGATGCGCAATCCCGACCCGGCATGCAACCCCTACTTGGCCTTCGCGGTCATGTTGGCGGCAGGCCTCAAGGGCATCGAAGAGGGATACGAACTGGCTCCCGAATCGACCAACAACATCTATGAGATGACCGATGGCGAGCGCGAAGCCGCGGGCATCGACTCTCTCCCAGTAGACCTGTATGAGGCTATCAATGAGTTCAAGGGTTCGGCGCTCATGCGGGAAGCTCTCGGGGACCACGTGTTCGAGTATCTCATCCGCAACAAGCAGGCCGAGTGGGACGAGTACAAAGCCATCGTGACGCCCTATGAGTTGGACCGCTACCTGGCCGTTCTCTAGAGAGGGAGGATCGCCTGCGACGCCTCACGACGCAGGCGTCGCCGAGGAGAAGTGGCAGGGGGCGCCCGGCGACCACGCCGGGCGCCCCCTTCTCGCTGAGGACCGCGCCGACCCCTCGGCCCCCGGGGGGATACAATCCTTCTCATGAACGATCACGGTAATGACGCGCCCGAGCACGGCCCGCTCTTTCTCATCGACGGGAACAACCTCGCCTACCGTGCCTTCTTCGCGCTACCCGAGACGATTTCCACGTCGGCCGGCTTTCCCACCAATGCGCTGTACGGCTTCTGCTCCATGATGATCAAGGTGCTCGCGGAGTTCGCGCCAGAGGTGGTCATCGTGGCGTGGGACTCGCGGGAGAAGACTTTCCGTCATGAGGACTTCGAGGAGTACAAGGCCCACCGCAAGCCGATGCCGGACCTCTTGCGTGAACAGTGGCCTCACTTGCGAGAACTGTCGGAGGCGTTCGGGTTCGTCAATCTGAACGTCCCCGGCTATGAGGGCGACGACATCCTGGGCACCCTGGCGCGTCAGGGAGACGCCGAGGGCAGGCAGGTCGTCATCGTGACCGGCGACCGGGACGCGCTGCAGTTGGTCACGGCGAACGTCACAGTGATGTCGAACACGCGTGGCATCACCGATGTGAAGCTCTACGACCCTCATGCGGTCGAGGAGCGTTTTGGCGTTCCCCCGAGCCTCATCCCCGACCTGATCGGCCTGAAGGGCGACTCTTCCGACAACATCCCCGGAGTGCCGGGTATCGGTGAGAAGACCGCAGCTTTGCTACTTCAGGAGTACGGATCGCTCGAGGAAGTGCTGGCGCACGCCGGCGAGGTGAAGGCGCCCAAACGCAGGGAGTTGCTCCTGAAGCATGCCGACGACGCGCGTATGTCCAAGGAGTTGGCTCGGCTCGATCGGGAGGTGCCCATCGACATCCACGCTGCGGAAGTGGCGCCCCACCACTTGGATCGTGCCCGTCTGGCCGAGTTGTTGCACCGTTTCGAGTTCTCCTCGCTGCTCGACCGACTCGGCTCGGAACCCCTCGCACGGGTGGTGGACATCCCGGCGCCGGCCCGGGCCCACGGCCCCGGGCTTCGGATCGAGCAGGTGGGGCTCCGCGAACTCGCGCGCGAATTGGCGGTTCCCGGTCGGATCGGACTGGCCGGCGCCCGCCAAGACGGCCTGAGTCGACTGTGGCTGGCGCGGCGGGGCGCCGCCGATGGCACGGTCCCCGCGGGCCCGTCGGTCGACCCCGCGCCGCCCGCCGACGCGGGCGCCACGCCCCTCGCCGACGCCACGCCGCCCGCCGACGCGACGGCCTTCGCCCTCGACTTCTCCGAGACCGAATCCGACGCACTTCGCGCGCTGCTGGCTCGAAGTGAGCCCGCCTGTCACGACTTCAAGAGCGACCCCCTGCTCCCCGGTCTTCTCCGGTCGGTCAGTCACGACACGATGGTGGCGGCGTATCTCCTCGCCCCCGGAAGACGCTCATACGAGCTCTCCGACCTCGCGGTGCAGGCAGGGGTATCGTGGCTCGACGTGGAGGAGACGTCGGGCTTGGACGGGCCCGACGGACACGCGACCCGGGCGCTCGCGGCCCTTGACGTTTCTCGATTCCAGGAGAGAGCTCTGCGCGAGACAGGCATGTGGGACTTGTTCCGCGACGTGGAACTGCCTCTCTCCAGGGCGCTTCTCGACATGGAGGCAGTCGGTATCCACCTGGACTGCTATCGACTCGGCGAGATCACGGCCAAGGTCGAGGACCAGCTGGATGGGCTGGAGGCCCAGGCGTACGAGGCGGCCGGAGAGGAGTTCAATCTTGGTTCGCCGCAACAACTGGCCGGCGTCCTGTTCGAGAAGCTCGGTCTACCCAGACAGCGGAAGACCAAGACGGGCTACTCCACCGACGCGCACACGCTCGACGCCCTGCGCGACCTTCACCCTGTCATCGAGCTGATAGAGACCCATCGCGAACTCACGAAGCTGCTCTCCACCTACCTGCTGGCCTTGCCCAGCGCGGTGGATCCGGCGACGGGTAGGCTCCATACGACCTTCCATCAGGCAGTGGCTGCGACAGGACGTCTCTCTTCGAGCGATCCGAACCTGCAGAACATCCCGGTTCGCACCGACCTAGGCGCTCGGATACGCGGATGCTTCACCGCCGAGGAAGGCCGGGTGCTCGTGGTAGCAGACTACTCCCAGATCGAGCTGCGCATCATGGCGCACCTGTCGGGCGAGCCCACGCTACTGGACGCCTTCCGGCGCGGAGAAGACATCCACACGCGCACGGCCGCGGAAGTGTTCGACCTGCCCGAGGAAGAGGTCGACGCCACACACCGCCGGTATGCGAAGGCGGTGAACTTCGGCATCATGTACGGCATCTCCGCGTTCGGGCTGGCCCGGCAACTCAAGATCCCCCAGAACGTGGCGGGAGAGTACATCGAGCGCTATTCCGCCCGCATGCCCCACGTCCGCGCGTTCATCGAAGCGACCATCTCCGACGCGTCGGCCCAGGGTTTCGTGGCCACCATCATGGGCCGTCGTCGGCCGATCCCTGAGCTCCGCTCCGGCAACCAGCAGACCCGCCAACTCGGGGAGCGCTTGGCGGTGAACTCGGTCATCCAGGGCAGCGCCGCCGACATCATCAAAGTCGCGATGCTTCGCTGCCGCGACAGGCTTGCGCGAGAATCTAGAGAGACGCGTCTCGTCCTGCAGGTGCACGACGAACTCATCTTCGAGTGCCCCCTCGCGGCCGGACGGTCGGTCGCGCGGATGGTGCGCGAGGAGATGGTGGGCTCGTGGGTCGTCGACCCGCCGCTGATCGTGGACGTGGGCGTCGGCGAGGACTGGCTGTCGGCCAAGTAGTTGGCGGGCGGCCGAGGGCGGGCCTCGACCGCTGGGCCGGTCATCGCGCACGTGTTGTATTTGGCGTCCCCCTCGGTATACTAACGGACAGCGTAAGCCAGGTTTCCGGATGGCGCGCGCATTTTTTGTCTGCGAGGAAGGAAAAAAGGACTACGATGCCAGATCAACTGACCGACGAGAACGCACGGACCCTGCAGGGCGGCCAAGACCTCATGATCGAGGTCGACGGCGAGATGATCCCCAACTACGACGCGACGATGGTGACCTTCGAGGAAGGTGACATCGTCACCGGCACGGTGGTCCGTGTCGACAAGGACGAGGTCCTTGTTGACATCGGCTACAAGAGTGAAGGCGTGGTGCCCGTCAACGAACTGTCCATCAAGAAGTCGGTGGACCCGAGTGACGAGGTGACGGTTGGGGATGTGATCGACGCTCTCGTCCTCACGAAAGAGGATGCGGACGGTCGGTTGATCCTTTCGAAGAAGCGCGCGAGGTTCGAGCGTGCGTGGCAGCGCATCGAGAAGGCGGCCGAAGAGGGCACGCCGGTTGAAGGTACGGTCATCGAGGTGGTCAAGGGCGGACTCATCCTCGACCTCGGAGTGCGTGGCTTCCTGCCCGCCTCCCTCGTCGACATCCGCCGCGTGGCCGACCTGGACGAGTTCGTTGGGCAGCCGTTGCTGTGCCGCGTGATCGAGTTGAACCGCTTCCGCAACAACGTGGTGCTCAGTCGTCGCGCGGTGCTGGAAGAAGAGCGACGCGGCGTGCGCGAGCAGATACTCGACCGCATGAACATGGGCGACTTCGTCACGGGCACGATCTCGAACATCGTCGACTTCGGTGCCTTCGTCGATCTGAACGGCATCGACGGCCTGATCCACATCTCGGAGCTCTCTTGGAGCCACGTGAACCATCCGTCGGAAGTGCTCACCATCAATCAAGAGGTCACCGTCAAGGTCCTCGACATCGACCGTGACCGCCAACGGATCTCCCTGGGCCTGAAGCAGACGCAGAAGGACCCGTGGCAAGAGGTGTTCGAGAACCGGCAGGTGAACGAGATCGTTCACGGCCGGGTGACGAAGCTCGTATCTTTCGGGGCTTTCGTCGAGATCGAAGAGGGCGTCGAGGGTCTCATTCACATCTCCGAGTTGGCCCAGCATCACGTGGAAGATCCGTCGGAGGTTCTTCGCAACGGGATGGAAGTCAACGTCAAGATCATCGAGATCGATCCGGACCGCCGCCGCCTGTCGCTGAGTTTGAAGCGTCTCGAGCCCGAATACCGCATCCACGAGGATGCCATGGCGCAGGAGATCGAGGCTGAAGAGGCCGTGGCCGTAGAGGCCGCCGAAGCAGGCGCCGAGGTCGATGAGGGCGCTGGGATCGAAAGTACGGCTGTTGCCGAAGGCGACGCTAGCACGGAAGCGGATGGCGGAGCCGAGGCAGAACCTGAAGCGCACGCAGAAGCGGAAGCGGAAGCAGCGGCGGAAGCCGACGCGGAAGCAGAACCTGAAGCCGACGCGGAAGCAGAGACGGCAGCCGAAGCCGAGGTCGAAGCCGAGGCGGGAGAGGAAGCGGCCCCAGAGTCAGAGGCGGTGGTCGAGTCTGAGGCGCAACCGGAGGCTGTCATCGACACCCCCGACGAGGCGGCTAGCGAGGACGCCACCGAGGCTGGTGCCGACACCGCCAGTGACGCCGGCGCCGAGACCCTCACCGGCTCCATTGAAGATGCGGGCGAAGATGTGGGCGAAGATGCGCCGGTCGAAGAAGCGGTGGTGGACGAATCCGACGCTCTCGACGCCGACAGCCTGAAGCTTTCGGACGAGGTGTTCGAGGCGGAGTGACCCGGCTCGATATTGAGTGAGTCGTAGCAGAGGGCGCCCCCGGGCGCCCTCTTTCTTGTGGCGTGGACGCCGATGGGGGTGAGGTCACGGGTTTCCGTCACGGGCGGGCGCTACAATAGGACGATGAAAGTCTGCCCCACTCCAGCGCTCGAGTCTCGAGCCGACCCCATGTCCGAACGCCGGCTGCAGGCCGACGGCCGCGCGGCGATCGGGCTCACGGGCGGGTTGGCGTCGGGCAAGAGCAGCGCGTTGGAGATGTTCGCCCGGTTAGGGGCGAGGGTCATCTCCGCAGATGCCATCGTCCATGGACTGTACGAGTTGGCAGAGGTGAGGTCCGCTTTGCGCGCGCGGTTCGGCGACGGCATCTTCGACACAAGCGGTGCGGTGGATCGTCGGGCCCTCTCGTCGCGCTTGAGTCGTCGAGGGGACGATCTGGCGGCCGTTGAATCGATCGTGCACCCGCACGTGGAAGGCGAACTGAGGGCGTTCGTGGCTCACGGGCCCCGCGGGAGCGTGAACGTATGCGAGGTCCCGCTGCTGTTCGAGGGTGGACTGCAGGGGTTGTTCGACTTGGTGTTGACCATCGAGGCCCCGGCGGCGGTGCGTCGGGAGCGCGCCTCGTCGCGCATGACTCCAGATGTGTTCGAATGGCTCGATGCACGGCAGGCGGGGGAAGAAGCTCGCTCCGCCGGTGCAGACCTTGCGTATGCGAACACCGGCTCACCTGAGGAGCTGCGCACGTTCGTGACGGGCGTCTACGAGCGGGCGCAAGCGATGGCGACCGGGCGCGCCGAGGGGTCACATGCGCGCGCGTAACGCACGAGGCTCGGCGTCGCGCGGTCGCTCTGCGGACAGGCGATCTCGGTTCGCGGCGAGGGGGATCCGCTTGTTCCTGATCGTATTGGGGCTCGCGCTCCTCGTGGTGGGCCTGGTCGCCTCAGGTGTCGGCGGGGAGCTGAAGACACGTGTGGAAAGCCGGTTGTATCCCCTGAAATTCGAGGAGCATATTCTTCGTGCTGCGACGGCGTACGGGGTGGATCCCTACCTGGTCGCCGCCGTGGCGAAAGCTGAGAGTGGCTTCGAGCCGG
This sequence comes from Thermoleophilia bacterium, assembly GCA_035647995.1. GTDB lineage: Bacteria > Actinomycetota > Thermoleophilia > RBG-16-64-13 > RBG-16-64-13 > JAHJSA01. Next base: position 12,608 of record DASRMJ010000322.1, read on the forward strand.
GGGCTGTGTCGCCGGTGGGCGCCGTGGGGCTCATGCAGATCATGCCGGAGACTGCCGTGTGGATCCAGCAGCGACCGGACTGGAAGGGCGGGGCGGTGCCCGACCTCACTGATCCCGCCGCCAACTTGGAGATGGGCGCCTACTACCTTGCGTATCTCACGCAGTTGTTCGCCGGAGACCTGAGGTCAACCCTGGCCGCCTACAACGCCGGCCAGGGTACGGTGACCGGCTGGCTTACGCTATCGGGCAGCGGGACGGGTCTGCAGTCGGGCGACATCCTGTTCGCCGAGACGCGGGAGTTCGTCGCACGAGTGGAGAAACTGCGCGCACGCTTCCTCCGGGCTCACCCGGGAGCGTTCGTCACGTGATGCGGGCACCCGGCGCAGGGTTGGCTC
>DASRMJ010000323.1:0-21688 GCA_035647995.1 Thermoleophilia bacterium
CCTCTCCCCCACGCGCAGGCGCCCATGGCGGACAGCGGTTCCAGCACCCTCGCCATCGGCCGCTTACGGATGCTCGCATCGCCGGTGAGCACCGTGAGGAAAGGCCTGCCGGCGACCAGGCCGGGCAGTAGGCGCAGAAGGGTGCCGGCGTTCCGCACGTCGATAACGTCTTCGGGCTCGCTCAACCCCTCCCAGCCGACTCCATGCACCACCAGTTCGGAGGAGTCCCTCACCTCCACGTCGACCCCAAGCGCTCGCACAGCCTCGAGCGTCGCGAGCGTGTCAGCGGAAGGCAGGAATCCGCGCACCACCGCGGGGCCGCGACTCACCGCGCCCAGAAGAAGGGCGCGGTGCGAGATCGACTTGTCGCCCGGCACAGCGACGACTCCTCGAAGCCCCCGGCCGGCGGGAGCGAACCGAGCGGGATCAGACACCAGGATCTCCGGCGAACTCCATGATTGCCGGGAATCCGAGCGCTTCGACCAGGTCGCAGGCTATGCCTGCCTCTTCCGCTCCGCTCACATATAGCAGCAGATCCCCTCCCGCACTGCGGCTGAAGTGGTGCAGTGTGAGGTCCTCGATGTTGATGTTGGCGTTGCCCAGGGAGGTCATCACGCGGGAGAGAACCCCCGGCTCGTCAGGGATGCGTACGGTGATGCGGTGCAGAGTCTCGGGCAGGATGTCCTCGAATTGGAGCAACTCCCGGCGGTAGGAAGCCGCCGAGTCTATCCCCTTGAACACGCTCTTCTCGTCGCCATCCCGCAGGTGCTCGCACAAGAGCATGACATCGGCCGCCACGCTCTTGAGCGACGAGATGAGCGCCTCCCTGTTCTCGATGAAGATGTCCGTCCACATCGCCGGGTTCGCCCCCGCCACGCGGGTGAGGTCTTTGAAGCTCGGGCCTACCGAGTAGAGGGCACGCCGGCCCGACGCCTCGAAACCACCGACCTCGGACATCAGCACGTTCGCCAGCACGTGAGGCACGTGGCTCACCAGTGCCATTATGCGATCGTGGACATCGGCTCCGATGGCGACCGGCCGCGCTCCGAGTGCGGCGACCCAACTGTGGAAGGCCTCGAACGCCTCCGGAGCAACCTCGTCGGGAGGGCACAGGAAGTACGTGGCGCCCTCGAACAGGTCGGGTCTCGCGAACCGCACTCCGCTGGTCTCCGCCCCGCAGATCGGGTGACCGCCGATGAACAGCGGCCGCGCTCGGGCCGACAGCCTGTTCAGGAGCGTCGCCTTCGTGCTGCCGATGTCGCTGATCATTCGCGGCGGCGGGTTGGCAAGCGCGGCTTGCTCCACGAGATCAAGGATGCCCCGCACTGGGGTGCACACCACGACCAGATCGGCGCCTGCGGCCGCTTCGGCCACCGACGCGCAGCGCCGTGTGATGACCCCGCCCGCCAGAGCGTCGTCCAGGCACCGGGGGTCGCTGTCGAAGCCCCGGACCACATCCACCTGCCCCTTGTGCCGGGCGGCAAGCGCCAAGCTACCGCCCATGAGACCAACCCCGATGATGGCAAGGGTGCGTACCGGGCGGGTCTCCCTCGTGGGTGCCATCTGGGTCAGCCGATCGACTTTCCGAGCCATGCCGCCAACTCTCGCAGCCGGGCCGCGGTGCGCGCGAACTCCTTCGGATTGAGCGACTGCCCGCCGTCGCAGAGCGCCGCCTCCGGTGCAGGGTGCGATTCGATGAGAAGTCCATCGGCTCCGGCGGCCAAAGCCGCCAGGGAGAGGGGCTCAACCAGATCGACCTTCCCGGTCGCGTGGCTCGGATCGACCACCACGGGCAGGTGCGAGCGCTGCTTGATGACTGGGACAGCCGACAGGTCGAGGGTATTGCGGGTGGCGGTCTCGAAGGTCCTGATGCCTCGTTCGCACAGGATGACTTGAGTGTTGCCCGCGTTCGCGATGTACTCCGCGGCCATGAGGAGCTCATCGATGGTGGCGGAGAGGCCGCGCTTCAACAGGATGGGTCGGTCGACCTCACCCACGGCCGACAACAGGTAGAAGTTCTGCATGTTGCGAGCCCCGATCTGGATGACGTCGGCGTACTCCACCACCGCCTCCAGGTGGCGCTGATCCATGAGCTCGGTGACCACCGGCAGCCCCGTCTCGTCGCGAGCCTCGGCCAGGATCTGCAGCGCCTCGAGTCCGAGTCCCTGGAAGGCGTAGGGGGACGTTCGCGGCTTGTACGCTCCGCCGCGGAGCATGGTCGCACCAGATTGCTTCACATACCGTGCCGACGACAGAAGCTGTTCTCGGCTCTCGACCGAGCACGGCCCCGCTATCAGCGCCACGTGAGAACCGCCGATCTTGTTCCCACCCACTTCGATGACGGTGTCGCTGCGCCTGAATTCGCGGCTCACGAGCTTGTAGGGCTTAAGGATGGGCAGCACCTTATCCACACCTACAAAGGCTTCGAGCGGGATGCCGGCGATCACTTCGCGGTCGCCGATCACGCCGATCACTGTCACGACGTCGCTGGTAGACACGTGGCCTCGCGCGCCCGCTTCCCCCAAGCGCTCCAGAACGTGCTCCACCTCCCGTTGAGTCGCGCCCTCCTGCATCACGATCATCATCTCGATGCCGCCGGCCTCGAGCATGCTCATCTGGGCCATTCCTTTCCAGCCATATCTCCCATGATGCCGAGAAAGACATCGTTCTCCTCGACCGTCCCTACCGTCACGCGCATCCAGCCCGGGCACCCGATCCCTGATCCCGACCGAACCACCACTCCACGTTCACAGAGCGCCCGCGGCACTTCCCCGGCCGGGACCCGCAACCCTTCAACGTTGGCCAGCATGAAGTTCGCCTCGCTGGGGACGGTCGACACCCCCAGCCGCTCCAACTCCTGAGACATCCGGACGCGCTCTCTGCGCACGTGCGCTCGGCGCTCCTCAAGCCGTGTGGGATGCCGCAGCGCTTCGAGCGCAGCGACCTCAGCCAGAGTCGTGACGTTGTAGGGCTGCCTCAGCTTGTCCAGTGCTTCCGCCAGCCGCGGGGGGAACACGCCGTATCCGATCCGCAGACCGGCGAGGCCGTAGATCTTGGAGAACGTCCGCAGGACGGCCAGATTGTCGTAGTCGTCGAGCCAGGGGATGGTGTCCTCGTGGGCGGGATGGGTGACGTACTCCGTGTACGCCTCGTCAAGCACGACCAGCGTCTCACGCGGCACCGACTCCACGAAGCGGCGCAAGGCCTGCGGCCCCACGTACGTCCCGGTGGGATTGTTGGGCTCGCAGACGATGACAAGACGTGTCTCGGGGCCGATCGCAGCGCTCATCGCATCCAGATCGTGCACGTGGTCACGCAAAGGCACCGCGTCGAACGATGCTTCGCGCTTCAACGCCACGGTCCGGTAGACCACGAACGACGGATCGGCGAACACCATATGCTCGCCGGGCTCCAGGAGTGCCTCACCGAGAAGTATGAGCAATTCGCACGACCCGTTGCCGAAAACGAGCCTCTCGCCGGGCACTCCGTGCCGTTCGGCTAGGGCCGACCGCAGCTCCGTGCACCCGCCCGATGGGTAGCGGTTCAGCGAAGGGAGCGCCGTAGTCAGCGCCTCGATCACCTCGGGGAAGGGACCCTCCGGACACTCGTTCGCCGCCAGCATCACCACTCGGTTCAGGCCGTACCGCTCGCGCAGGGATTCCAGCGGGGGACCGGCCTTGTAGGCCGTCAGCGCTTCCAGAGCCTTGGTCAATCTCATGTTCCAGTCCGATCCGGTCCGAGGGCCTACGCGCACATCTCTCAGAGGTCTACCAGGCGTCGCAGTCCCTCGATCTCACTCGCTTCCAGGTGGCGCGAAGCGCCCGAGACCATGGCGGCGTCCGACAGCGGACCGAAACCTACCCGATGCAGCTCCACGACAGGATGGCCAACGGCCTCCAACATACGCCGGATCTGCCGGTTCCTGCCTTCGTGGATGCGCACGCCCAACTCACTGCGGGTCTGCCTCGAGGACATCACCACGACCCGCGCGGGCGCGGTGACGCCATCCTCTAGATCGATGCCTGCAGCCAGGCGGCGCGCCGTCACCTCGGTCACCCGTCCGACGACCACGACCCGGTATTCCTTCTCGACGCCATAGCTCGGGTGCAGCAGCCGGTGAGCAAGCGCTCCGTCGTTGGTCAAGAGGAGCGCTCCCGTCGTGTCCGCATCGAGTCGCCCAACAGGGAAGATCCGCACGCTCGCAGGTACGCAGTCTACCACCGTTCGGCGTCCTTGCGGGTCTTTTGCCGTGGAGACGACGCCCTTGGGCTTGTTGAGCAGCCAGTATTCCAGCGTCTCTCTGTGAATGGGAACCCCGTCCACGAGGACGGCCTGCAGCGAGGGATCCACCGACGAACCTAACTCCGCGGTGCGGCCGTCGACGGTCACTCGGCCTTCTCTGATCAGGTCCTCGCACGAGCGCCGCGAGCCGAGGCCGGCAGAGGCCAGCACACGCTGCAGCCGCTGGATCATCCCGGCGCCACCACCAGACCCAGCCTGCGCTTCAGCTCTTCCCTCTGGTCGTCCCCCACCTCGAACTCCTCGATAGGAGGCAGCGAGCCGATGTCGGCGAGATCGAACGCCACCAGGAACCGGGTCGTTGTGCCATACAAGACAGCAGCCCCGGGTGCATCGCGGCGGCCTACTTCGCGCACGAGGTCTCGATCGAGCAACGTGTGGAGGGCCGAGTCGGAGTTGACACCGCGTATCTCGGCGATCTGCGGGCGAGAGACCGGTTGCAGGTAGGCCACGATTGCCAACGTCTCAGTGGCCGCCGGGGAGAGTCGCAACTCCTCCCCCGCGTCGAACAGGCGAGCCAGTGCAAGTTCACACGCCGCGTTCGTCCGGAAGAGCCACCCGCCACCGACCCGGGCCAGCTCGAATCCTTTGTCCCCGCCCACCGGGTATCGGGATTCCAAGACTTCGAGCGCCGCCGCTACGGCCGCTTTCTCCATCGGCTCGTGGTAGGACGCAGCTTCCCTCAGGCTATCAAGATCGAGTGGGCGGCCGGCCGCGAAGAGGAGGGCCTCCAGTTCCCTCGTCAGGTGGGCGGCCGGTTGGGGTGCCCGTTCGGTGGTCGGGGCCGCCGGTCCGGATGAGTCTGCACCCAGGGGATCCGCGTCGATCATGCGGTTCCTCTCAGAGCCACGCGCTGGATATCCACATGCTTGACCGTGATGTCGCCGAAGTGCGACGACTGGGCCACCTTGACGTCCCCCCGAGAGACGAGACCGAGAAGAGCCAGGAGACTGACCGCCTGCACCATGGGCTCCTCCGTTCCGAACTCCTCTTCGAACGAGAAGCTACCGCGCTCACGCAACAGGCGCCGGATGGCCGCGATCTGACGGTTCAAGCCGATACGCAACACGGCGACGTGCGAAGTGTCGGGCAGCCGATGAGACTCCAGCAGCCTGCCGAGGGCCCGCGTCAGGGAGGCGGGGGCCTGCGAGCCCCGGATCTCCTCGTCGGGCGCCAGCGCGCGCCGCGGCGCGCGCGCAGGTTCGCGGACGAGGCGCCCTCTCTGACGTTCCCTGACCTCGGCAAGCGATGCGGCCGCCATCTTGTAGCGCCGGTAGGTGAGCAGACGTTCGAGGAGCACGTCCTTGCTCAACTCCGCGTCGGCGTCTTCGATGCCCACCTCTTCCCCGGGTAGCAGGACCCGGGACTTGAGTTCGAGCAGCGAACTGATCAACACCAGGAACTCTGTGAGGGCTTCCCAATCGACCGCGTCCGTCGCGGCCAACTCCTCGACGTAGGCCAAGATGACCTCGACGATGGGGACCTCGAAAATGTCAACTTCTTCGCGCAGTATCAGGGTGAAGAGAAGATCGAACGGACCTTGGTAGACGTCGAGGTCGAGGTCGAGGACCCTCATGAGCGGTGGCGCCGCACCGCGCGGGGGACGCGCCGGCTGAGGAGGTGCTGGCGTCGCGAATCTAACATAGTCGAGTCCATATACTACGTGACGCGGGCCGAGAAGGCAAAAGCTGCCGCCCGGCCGGCCGGGCGGGTTCCCCACCGCCGGCCCCAGCCGCGGCGCGGCTCGAACGCCGTCAAAAGCCGTAGGCCGGAAGAAGCAGCCTGCTCACAAGATTGAACCCCCCGCCAAGGAGGCTGAAGAACGGGCGCTGCAGGACGAAGAAGATCAGCAGGATGAAGAGCATGCCGTAGCGATCCAGCCCGGCCCAGCGCGCGTAGGTGCTCGGTGACATGAACCCGGCTATCACCCTCGACCCATCGAGTGGAGGGATGGGAACCAGATTGAAGATGCCCAGCACCACGTTCACCTGAAAGCCCAGGAAGAGCGCTCGAAGAAGGATCGACCCGCCGTACAGAGCCTGCACCGACGATACGGCCGGAGCGAGAGGGTTGAGGATGCCGGCCAGAACCACGGCGATCAGGAAGTTCGTGAAAGGCCCCGCCAGCCCCACCAGCATCATCCCCCGCTGGTGATCGCGGAAATACCCGGCATTCACCGGCACCGGCTTGGCCCAGCCGAAGATGAAGCCGCCGGCGAAGTAGGTTATCGCGAACATCATCGTGCCCAAGGGATCGAGGTGCTTGAGTGGGTTCGCGGTAAGGCGCCCATGAGCTTTCGCAGTGGGGTCACCGAGGCGGTAAGCGACCGCGCCGTGCGCCACCTCATGGGCCACCATCGACAGCAGAAGCACGGGCATCAACAGTGCGAAGCCGAGTAGATCGGATATCAAGGCCTATACCTACCTTCTGGAAGTCTGTCACCCATCAAAGGGTCCGTCGCACGAGGGCGGCCGCGGCGGCCAATTGCTCTTCCCTACTCTCGAGGTCGCCCTCGATCCTCAGCCTGGTCAACTGCGCGAGCACCCGCCCCACCCCGGATCCGCTCGGCTGTCCGAGAGCCATGATGTCGGCGCCGGTCACGTCCAGCGAGCGCTTCCGCAGGACCTCGAGATACTGCCGCAGGCGATCCTGTCCCGGCCCTGATGGAGTCCGTCCGAGCGCGAAGACGAGCGACTCGATCGGCACCTTCCGCAGGAGTCGGAAGACGTCCCAATCTCCCCTGGCCTCATCGGCAAGTTGCTCGACCAGGTGCGGTCCGAGTATGACACTATCTCGCACCACCTGACGGTCGGCGTGTCTGAGTCTCAGCTTCTCCAGCCAGATGAAGAGCTCTTCGTGCGACATGTTGCGGGTGATCGCCGCCAGACGCAGGCGCCACGAGACCACGTCTGACGCCACCCCGAACTCTTCGACGAGCCCGTCCAAGACCTGGATGAGCCGAACGGTCCGCTCGCCCGTGGCCAGTTTGGGGTGCACTTGGCGCGCGACACCGAGCTCGAACAGTCTAGCAAGGGTCCAATCCACATCCTTCTCTCCGAGCAGGGCCACCAGTTCGTCCCGGAGCCGAGCGCTGGAGAGATCGCCCACCAGGCGCATCTCGACACAGGAGCGCGCCAGCGAGCGGGTCTGTTCGTCCATGCGGAACCCGTAACGATTCTCGTATCTCACGGCGCGGAAGATGCGGGTGGGATCCTCTATGAAGCTGAGGTTGTGAAGGACTCGGATGACTCCCTCCTGCAAATCCTTCAACCCGCCGAAGAAGTCGAGGACCTCGCCGAACTCCTGCCCCTTCAGGGACACGGCCATGGCGTTGATGGAGAAGTCACGACGGAACAGGTCCTGCCTGATAGATGCGTGCTCCACGCTGGGAAGGGCGGCGGGGTAATCGTAGAATTCGGTGCGGGTGGTGGCAACATCCACGTGGAAGGGTTCGGAGCTGACGAGCGGCGACGCTTCTCCGTCTCCCACGACGTCGACCGAAACAAGCACGACGGCCGTCTGGAACTTCTGATGCGTGCGGACCCTGCCACCCATCTTCGCCGCGAGCCTCCTCGCGAAATCGATGCCGTCGCCGTCTACGGCGATATCGATGTCCGCGTTCGGTTTCTCCAACAAGAGGTCGCGCACGAATCCCCCCACCAGATAGACGCCCGGGAAGTCCTCAGACAGCGCCGACACCGCACGGAACAACTTGCCGAACGCCGGAAGGTCGGTGAGCGAGCGGATGGCACACACCGCGGGTGCGCCCAACTCCCGGTCGGGCACACTGCCGACCTGCAGCGCAGCCAACACGTCGGTGCGCGTGGCGATCCCCACTACCCCCTCCACCTCGACCCTGCCGAGCTCACGCGCGCGCTCGTAGGCGGCGTCGGTGAGGATCGGTAGGCGGCCCACGTTGGTGGAACCCATGAGGCGACGCACCTCATCCACCGTCGCGGACTCAGGGGCGAACACGACGTTGCGCGTCATCACACCCTTGACCGGCGCGTGGCCCAAGCCATGCCTCACCGCCTTGTCCAGGTCGCGGCGGGCGACGATGCCCACCACGAACCCCGCCTCTTTCACCGAGATGCCGGAGTGTCCGTACCGCTGGGCGGTCAGCAGCGCCTCGTCGACCGGGGTCTCCGCGTCGATGAAGCGGACCGGATGACTCATGATGTCGCCGGCAGTGGGAAGAGTCGGCACCGTCTCCGCCAGTCGACCCAGGAGTCCGTCCAGGACGTTCTCAGCCGACCTGTCGCGGAGGACCGCCGAGGCCGCCTGAGCGTGACCGCCGCCGCCCACCGAAGCCAGGAGCCCCGCGACATCCACGACCGCGGAGCGAGACCTCGCGGTGACGAAGACCCTGCCTTCCATCTCCACGACCTGCAACAGCACGTCGGAGTTGAGCAGGTCCATCAGCTTGTGCGCGATCACGCTGAGGCCGTCGACATACTCGCCGTGCGACATCGCCACCACATGGATCTCTTGTCCCCACACCTCGACGACGCGCACCTCATCCACCATCCGCAGCAAGATCGCCCGCTGCTCCGCGGTCAGCGGGTTGTGCAGATAGTGCTCGATGAGCGCCTGTGAGGCTCCAAGGCGGAGGCACAGCGCCAGCATCTCGGCGTCGCGCACCGTGCTGCGCGGGTACGTGAGCGACCCAGTGTCTTCGTGGATCCCCAGGGCGAAGATGGTCGCCTCCAGCGGCGAGATAGGTACGTCCCGCTCGCGCAGGATGTGCACCATAGAAGTGGCCTGCGCACCGTCCGTAGAGAGCACCCAGTTCTCTCCCTCGACGAACGAAGGGCGCTCTGGAGCCTCTTCCTCGTGATGGTCGAAGACGACGACCTCGACGTCGGGCCTGCCGCAGAGCGAGCCGAGTTCAGCGAGACGAGCACAGTCCGACGTGTCGACCACGATGAGTCGCCGAACGGATGCGAGGTCGAGTGACCGGAACCCCACGATGGGCAGGTCTTCTCCATGCAGAGCGACGAACTCCCGCACGTTGCGGTTCAGAGAGCCCGCGAAGACGATACGCGCCTCCGGGAACAGGCGGGAAGCCCCCACCGCCGCCGCGAACGCATCGAAGTCCACGTTCTGGTGGGTGGTGATGATATCGGCGACTTTGATGTCTGCAGATGATTGAGACATGACCGCCGTCTAGTATAGCCGGGGCTGACGCCCGCAGGGCCCCGGCTGGTCGAGCAGCCTCAGACGGGGTCCGGCGGCGGACCCGAGGGACCCGAGGAGCCCGTGGCGACCGACTCCCCTACTGCGCCAGGAAGTGCTTGAGGTTGACGGCCATGACGGCCACCTGCTGGCGGTCGGCGTCGTTCGACAAGGTCTCGTCCGCGCTGTCCAGGGAGACGTCCGCGAGGATGCCGGCCGCCGCCAGTCGCCGATAGGCGGACAGAGTCTCGTCGTCCACCCGCACCTGCAGGAGAGAAGGGTCGACCTCGGTCGCCTCCGGCAGTGCATCGCCCGCCGCGCGGGCGAACACCACCAGAACATGCCCGACCATCACAGGCTGGTCGGGCATGAAGGCCGCCGGAACACCACCCGTGCCTCGCATGACTGCCCTGGCGGCCACGGCGGCGATGTAGTCGGCCTCGTCCAGCACTTCCGGATCCCCGACCACGTCAGCGAAATCCTGCGCTTCGTCGGCCGCCACGTCCCAACCCATCGTCCGCACCACCACTCCGGCGAACTCCCCCCTCGAGACGCTCTCGGTCGGTCCGAACCGCGAGGGTCCTGAGAGCGACATGAGTCCTGTCGTCACGGCCTCGTCGATCGGGCCGCCGAGCACGTAGTCGGTCGGAGCGGTCGCAGTGGACGAGGTTGTCTCGTCAGACGTCCGGTCGATGATCCCCGAGTTCTGCACCAGCATGTAGACGGCGGCCACGGCGGCCGCGAACGCAGCCACCACGACGAGGTTCAGCAGGATCCTGCCCGCCGTGAGTCGGCGGCGGCGCCAATACGACGGGACGGTCCCGTCTTCGTACTCGGGTTCGCTATCGCGTCTCGAACGAATCCTCACTAGACCCCCTCGGGTATCTCGTCCAGAATCAAGCGGCGTGGCTCCACCCGACCGGTCCCGACATGAAACGCGGACGCCACCAGAGCTTCAACCGCCTCGGCCTCCTGCGGCGTACGCGCGTGGATCACGGCCATCACGTCCCCCCGATCGACCTCAGCGCCCCCCTTCACCTTCAGGACAACACCCACCGAGTGTTCGATGGCGGCCCCTTTCGATTCCCGGCCCGCGCCCAGTGCCAAACACGCTTCCGCGATAGCCAGGGCGGCGACCTCCTGCACATGTCCTCCCTGAGTCGCACGAACACGCAGCACCGCCGGGGCCTGCGGTAGCCCCGTGCCGTCGACAGCTGCCGGGTCTGCGCCCTGCGCCGCCAGCCAACGGCGCGCGGCCTCCCGAGCGCTACCGTCATCGAGATGGGCCGCCGCACGAGCACGCGCGCGCTCCAACGTGTCGTCCTTCCGCGCCATCACGAGGAGATGGCCCGCCAAGACGAGGACGACCTCCCGCAAATCGGTCGGTCCGCCACCGGAGAGGACCTCCAACGCCTCCCGTACCTCCAGAGCGTTGCCAACGGCGAAGCCGAGGGGCTCGTCCATGTCGCTCAGGATCGCGCGAACGTCACGCCCCGCATCCCTGCCGAGGTCGATCATGGTCCGCGCGACTCGGCGGGCCTTCTCCATGTCGTGCAGGAACGCACCCCCACCCACCTTCACATCGAGCACGATCGCCGTCGCCCCGGCCGCGATCTTCTTGCTCATGACGCTGGAGGCGATCAGAGACTCCTGTTCCACGGTGGCGGTGACGTCCCGCAATGCGTACAAGAGCTTGTCGGCCGGCACCAGCCCCGGTGCCTGGCCCACGATGGCGACACCGACCTCGGCCACCTGCCGCCGGAACTCGTCGGCGGTCAGCTCGGTTCGAAACCCGGGGATCGACTCAAGCTTGTCGATCGTCCCGCCGGTGTGCCCCAACCCCCGACCGCTCATCTTCGCGAAGGGAACGCCACACGAGGCGACCAACGGGCCGAGAACCAGCGACACCTTGTCTCCGACGCCTCCGGTGGAGTGCTTGTCGGCGACGATCCCTCCGACGTCGGAGAGATCCACCACCTCCCCACTCCGCACCATGGCGTCGGTAAGCACGAACGTCTCCTGTCTAGTCAAGCCGGCAAAGCAGACGGCCATGAGCCAGGCCGCCACCTGGTAGTCGGGGATAGCCCCGGCCACGTACGATTCGACCAGCCACCGTATCTCGCCGTCCGAATGTTCCGCGCCGGATCGCTTCGCGGCGATGAGGTCGACCGCCCTCATCCCGCCTCCTCTCTTGCGCATCCAGCCAACAGGAGGGCGACGACCGCGGCGACCTTCGTCGCCGCCCCCGTCGAGGATTCCACGACCTCCCGATGCACGGCCTCGCCGTCCGCTCCCGTTTCGCCCGCCGCGTTCGTCACCACGGTCAACACGGTGACCGTCATGCCTGCTTCGCGGGCCGCACGAACCTCCTGCGCGGTCGACATCCCCACGGCGTCCGCTCCAAGACGTCTCAGTACCGCCACTTCGAGCCCGGTCTCGTACTGCGGCCCGGGGAGCGCTGCGTAGGTCACCACAGGCAGCGACTGCGGCGGCGCGCCCTTCAACAGCTCGAGGACCCGCGGATCGGTGGCCTCCAACTCCTCAGGCTCACCGTCAGCAAGAGGCAGTTGAAAGTCGAGGATGCGTTCCGTCACGGCCACCTGCCCTGGGGCCGGCGACGCTCCGAGCCCGCCCGATGCGTTGGTGATCACGATGTTCCGTACGCCCCAACATCCCAACGTGCGCACGGGGAGCTGAACCATGCCGATGTCGAACCCTTCGTAGCCGTGCACCCGGCCGCGCAGGATCGCGACGCGGCAGCCCTCCAGCCGTCCGACAGCCAGGCGTCCGCTGTGCCCGGGGACGGAGCCCACCGACCAGCCGGGGATGTCCGAGTAGGGCGTCTCGTCCAATTCCAGCATGTTGTCGGCCACGGCATCGAGCCCGGAACCCAGCACGATAGCCACGTCGGGGGGCGCACCGTAACGCTGTTCCAGCCAGTGGGCCGCCGACACCGGCACTTCTCCACCGGCCCCCGAAGGCTGCGGCGCCGAACGCACACACTTCCCCCCACCGCGGCGGGCGACCGGTATCGAGGGGTAAGCTCTCCATCCGTACTCAGGGCGCAGTCGCTGCACTGGGATGCCGCCCAAGACGGGGTCGCCGCCGATCAGATGAAAGTACGCCGAGGCCCCCGTATCGCTCATCGAGCCGATGTACGCGCTCGCGGGAGCGCCCGCCGGTCGCGGGTAGTAGAGCAGCGGGACGTACTCACGGCTGTGGTCGGTGGACACGGTCGTAGGGTCCACCCCGTGATCGGCGGTGATCAGCAGTCGATCGCTCGGACGAAGTTTCTCGAGCAGCGCAGGCAGCCTGCGATCCACCGCGGCCAACCCCTCGGCGAAGCCTTCGATGTCGTTGCGGTGGCCCCACACCATGTCGAAATCCACCAGATTGGTGAAGATGAGGCCGTCGTCACCGTCGTCGAGGAGCTCGAACAGCCGCTCCATGTTCTCGTCGTTCGAACCCACCTTGATCTGCCGGCCCACTCCGCGACCGGCGAAGATCTGGTGGATCTTGCCGACACCGGTGACCGGCACGCCGGCAGCGGTCAGTAGGTCGAGATACGTGTCACTCGGCGGCTCCAGGGAGAAGTCCTTCCGGTCCTTGGTGCGCACGTACGCGCCCGCCGGTCCCGCGAAGGGCCGTGCGATGACCCGACCGACCGCGTGCGGCCCGGTCAAGAGGTCGCGGGCTATCTGACAGTATCGGTAGAGCTCCTCGAGCGGAATCACGTCGACGTGGGCGGCGATCTGGAAGACGCTGTCGGCAGATGTGTAGACGATCGGAGATCCTGACGCCACGTGGAGTCCACCGAGTTCGGCGATGATCTCGGTGCCTGAGGCGGCCACGTTCCCGAGCGTCTTCCGGCCTATGGCCTTCTCGAAAGGTCCGAGCACTTCCTCCGGGAAGCCGAAGGGATAGGTGGGGAAGGGCGAAGTGGTCACGACCCCCATGTGCTCCCAATGTCCTGCCGTCGTGTCCTTGCCCGCCGACTTCTCTGCGAGGACCCCGGGGAGCGCTCGGGGAGCGGCCGCCGGCGCCACTCCTGTGAGAGGCAGTGCGTTGCCCAGACCGAGAGCAGCGAGGTTGGGAACACGCAGCGGGACCAGCTTCGCGAGGTTGCCCAGGGTGTTGGAGCCCGCGTCCCCGTATGATGCAGCATCGGGCAGGGCGCCGGCGCCGACGCCATCCAGGATCATGACGATGAACCGTGCCATCACTCCGTCCTCGCCGAGCGGGCGCGCGGATGAGCGTCATCGTAGACCCGCCGCAGGTGCGCCGTGCTCAGGTGTGTGTAGATCTGCGTGGTGGCTAGATCCGCGTGGCCGAGCATCTCTTGCACCGCCCGCAGATCCGCTCCGCCTTCCACAAGGTGCGTCGCAAAGGAGTGCCGAAGGGTGTGGGCGGAGACGTCGCTGCTGAGGCCGGCCAGCGCCGCGTACTTCTTCACGATGAGGTGGAGGCCCTGTCGCGACAGACCCTTGCCCCGAGTGTTCAAGAAGAGCTGGGGAGGTTTCAGGCCGCCGGGCAGCCCCAGCAGGGGCCGCCCGCGGGCCACGTAGATGCCCACCGCTTCGACTGCCTTCCGACCCAGCGGCACGACACGCTCCTTGGAGCCCTTCCCCATCGTCCGCACGAAGCCCACCTCCAGATCGAGGTCCTGGAGTCTCAGCCCCACTCCTTCGGACGCGCGCAGGCCCGCGCCGTATAGGACCTCCAGAAGGGCACGGTCACGGAGGCCGGCCGGCGTAGCCGGCGGCCGGGTGAGCAGCCGGTCCACCTGCTCCACCGTCAGGGGCTTGGGTAATCCCGGCGACATCCGCGGGGACGCGAGGCCTGTGGCCGGGTCCGCGGCAAGGGCGCCCACGCGGACCAGGTGGCTGTAGAGAGAACGGATGGCCGCGGTCTTGCGGGCCCGCGTGGACGGCTTCCAGTCCCCGGCCGCGAGGAAGCCGCGAAGATCGTCGGTGAGCGCTTCCTCGACGCCGATCCCAGCTCCCGCGAGGTGTGCCGTCAGTTGCGTGATGTCCCGACGATACGAGGCTACCGTGTGATCCGCCAGTCCATGCTCCAGCCGGAGGCAGGTGAGGTAGTCCGCCACCGCCGGAGGCAGGGGCGCCGCGGCCGAGGGCGCCCCCACAGGCCGGTCCGAAGGCCCCAGCCCAGTATCCGCCGGCGTCGGTCTCAAGTCGACCTCATCCACACCACGGCGCACAGCCCGGCCTCAAGAGAACTCTATCGGCAGGAGGCTCTCCAACGGAAAGTACCGGTTACCTGTCGCTTTCGCCACTTGGGAGTTGGTCACCTTGCCCTCCATGACGTTGATCCCTCGAGCGAGAGCCCTGTCGCTGCGGGCCGCGGCCACCAACCCCTGCTCCGCCACCTTCATGATGTAGGGCAACGTGGCGTTCGTCAGCGCCAGGGTCGACGTGATCGGCACGGCCCCGGCCATGTTCCCCACGCAGTAGTGCACCACCTCGTCCACCACGAAGGTCGGGCTGCTGTGCGTTGTCATGTGGGACGTGGCGATGCATCCACCTTGGTCGACGCTGATGTCGACGACCACTGAACCGGCCTGCATTGCCTTCACCAGGTCCTCCGAGACCAACTGCGGGGTCCGCGCTCCCGGGACCAACACCGCGCCGATGACCACGTCGGCGCGCTCCACCTGCTCTTCGATCGTCAACTGGTTGCTCATCAGCGCTTCCACGCCCGGAACCATGCGCTCGACCTCGGCGAGCCGCTCGACCTTCACGTCGAGTATGGTGACCCGCGCCCGCATGCCCGAAGCCACCAGAGCTGCGTTCGATCCGGCGATGCCCGCTCCCAAGATGACCACCTTCGCCGCCGCGACCCCCGTGACCCCTGCCAACAGCTTTCCCTTGCCGCCGTTCATCCGCTCGAGGAAGTAGGCGGCCGCCTGCGGCGCCAAGCGTCCCGCTACCTCACTCATAGGGGCCAGAAGAGGCAGGTGTCCGCTGTCCTGCCCCACAGTCTCGTATGCAACCGAGACACAACCACTGTCGACCAGACCTCGAGTGAGCTCAGCGTTCGGCGCCAGATGAAGGAAAGTGAACAGGACGTGACCCGAGTGGAGGCGCAGACACTCCTGCTCGAGCGGCTCCTTGACTTTCAGTATCAGCTCGGCGCCAGAGAAGACTGCCTCGGCACTCTCCGCTATCTGCGCCCCCGACGCCACGTAGGCTTCGTCGCCGAACGCCGAACCCTCACCCGCGAGCGTCTCGACAAGAACGGTGTGCCCTCGGGAAGTCAACTCTCGCGCCCCAGCGGGCGTAAGCGCCACGCGATACTCGTCCGCCTTCAACTCCTTCAGAACGCCTACCCGCATGACATGCGCCTCCTATGCTCCCTGGTCTTCATCCCTCGCAAGATGCCGTTGCAGCAAGAGAAGCGTCGCGAGCGTCTTCGCGTCCGTCACTGCGGGGACACCGCGGACGAGATCCTCAAGTCGCACCCACACCACCTCGATGTCCTCTTCCACGTCCAGATCCTGGACCGTGGAGACGAGTCCCCGTGCCAAGAAGGCATGCAGCTCTTCGTGCAGGAACCCGGGCGAAGAGAAGAACGAGCCCAGAGACACCCACTCATGGGCTACAAGCCCCGCCTCCTCCCGGAGCTCCCTGCGTGCGGCCGCCCCCGGGTCCTCGCCTGGTTCAAGCCCTCCCGCGGGGAACTCGAGCAGTTCCCGGCCGACGGCATGACGGAACTGACGCACCAACACGACCCGTTCCCTCTCATCGAGGGCCGCCATGACGACCGCACCGGGGTGTTCCACCACCTCTCGAGTCACAGTCCCGGTCGCAACGCGCACCTCATCGACCCTAAGGCTGACGACTGCGCCCGAGTACACAGTCCGGCTGCTGAGGATCTCGGGCGGCGCCTCGGCCTGCGCCTGGTCCTGCATCCCAGACGAGTCCACCCATCCTGCCGCCGTCACCCCGTCGGGTCTACCCTCACCCAACTCAGACGACTCCTTCGGAGCCGCTTCTTCCGCCGCCGGCAGGCTCGGCCATGACGATGACGTTCCGCACCAGTTCACCCAGCAGGACGAGCTGAGCGACGTCCATCGACTCCTCCGCAGTGTGCACGCGGCTCATCCCGCAATCGAAGTTGACAGTGGGGGTGCCGCGACCGTTGAAGACGTTCGCGTCCGAACCTCCCCCGCTCGCGTGCGTGCGCGCCGGCAGTCCGAGCGCTTCGATCGCCCGGCGGGCCAAGCCCACGACTGCCGAAGACTCATCGAGCCGGAACGCACGGTACTCCGTCACCACGTCGAGGTCGAGGTCCGTCCCCACTCTGGCAGCGCCCAACTGCAGGGCATCGATCATGCGTGACGATGTGGCCGCGAGCATCTCGTCGTCGAGACTTCGGCACTCGGCCACCACTCGGCACGACTCAGGGACGATGTTCTGGGCCACCCCGCCCTCGATCATGCCCACGTTCGCTGTGGTCTCCGGGCCGAGTCGACCCAACTCCATCAGCGAGATGGCGTGGGCGGCGGCTTGGATCGCACTCCTGCCGTTCTCCGGCTCCAAACCGGCGTGGGCGGCCTGACCGCGGAATGTCGCGCGGATCGTCTGCTGGCTCGGCGCCCGCACCACTATTCCGCCGACCGGACCCGATGAGTCGAAGACAGCCGCTATCGGCGCGGCCGGCAGATCGGGGGCGAGGAAACGTGAGCCCAGCACACCGACCTCTTCTGCCACGCTGAAGATCAACTCAAAGGTGGGGAAGGCATCGCCACCGACCACTAATCCTTCCGTCACGGTCACGAGCGCGGCGACGGCGGCCTTGTTGTCGGCGCCAAGGATGGTCCCGCTCGAGCTGCGGATCACGCCGTCGTTCAGCGCCGGTCGGATGGGGCCGGACGGCTCCACGGTGTCGAGGTGCGCGGCAAGGCACACGGACGGCGACGCACCGCGGCCCCGCACGACACACCGCAAATTCCCCGTGTCGCCTCCCACCCGCTGGGCGGCGTCGTCTTCGACAACCTCCAGCCCCAGGCCGCGTAGCCTGGCAGTAACAAGGTCCGCCGCCGCCCTCTCCCGCCGTGACGGACTGGAAATCGAGGCGAGCTCCATGAAGAGTGCTACCAGACCGCCCGCCTCGTTCGAAGGTGCGTCCGTCACTCCGAGACCCCGTCTGCTCCCTTGTCCACGCCGCACGAACACTCGATGGCCGCGCCGACGAAATCCCGGAACAGCGGCTGCGGCCTCGTCGGCCTGCTCTTGAACTCGGGGTGGAACTGCGAGGCCACGAACCAGGGGTGGTCTTCGAGTTCGATGATCTCCACCAATCGGTCGTCGGACGTGACGCCGCTGATCACAAGCCCAGCCTCGACGAGCCTGGCGCGCAGGCCGTTGTTCACCTCATACCTATGACGATGCCGTTCGTACACGACCTCCTCACCGTACGCGGCGAAGGCCTTCGTACCCGGGATCACCTTCACGGGCGATGCGCCGAGGCGCATGGTGCCGCCCATATCCTCGATATCCTTCTGCTCCGGAAGCAGATCAATCACGGGGAACGGCGTCTCCGGGTCGAACTCGAAGGAGTTGGCGTCGTTCATGCCGGCGACGTGCCGCGCGAACTCAGCCACCGCCACCTGCATCCCGAGGCAGATGCCCAGGAAGGGCACCTTCTTCTCGCGAGCCCATTCGATCGCCAGGATCTTGCCTTCGATGCCGCGCACCCCGAACCCACCCGGCACCAGGATGCCGTCGGCGGTCTCGAGTTGGGAGCGTATCTCCTCGGGCCGCAGGCCCTCGGCGTCCACCCATACCACCTCCACGTCGCGGCCGTGGTGAAGAGCCGCATGCCTCAAAGCTTCCACAACACTCAAGTAGGCGTCCTGCAGTTGCACGTACTTCCCCACGAGCGCAATGCGCACGATCCCGGAGCGGGCTCGGATACGCGCCACCAGCGCTTCCCACTCGCTCAGATCCACCGGCCCGCACTCCAGGCCAAGCTTGGCCACGACCAGATCGTCCAGACCCTCGTCTCGCAGGTTGAGCGGCACGAAGTAGATGTTCGCCGCGTCGATGGCGGAGATCACGGCGCGAGGTTCGACGTCCGTGAAGAGCGCGATCTTGTCCTTGAGCTCGCGACTCAGTGGGCGATCGGACCTACACACGATGATGTCAGGCTGGATACCGATCTCACGGAGTTCGTTCACGCTGTGCTGCGTCGGCTTCGTCTTCAACTCCCCGGCCACGCCGATATACGGAATCAACGTGACGTGGATGTAGAGAACGTTCTGCCGACCGATATCGTTGCGGAACTGACGGATGGCCTCGAGGAAGGGGAGGCTCTCGATATCGCCGACGGTGCCACCGATCTCCGTGATCACGACATCTACCGGTAGATTCCGCGAGACTCTCGAGATCCGTTCCTTGATCTCGTTCGTTACGTGCGGGATCACCTGGACGGTGCCGCCGAGATAGTCCCCCCGCCGCTCCTTGCGGATGACGTTGTAGTAGACCGACCCGGATGTGATGTTCGATTCCCTGGTGAGATTCTCGTCCACGAAGCGCTCGTAGTGCCCCAAGTCGAGATCGGTCTCAGCGCCGTCATCCGTGACGAACACCTCGCCGTGCTGGTAGGGGCTCATGGTACCGGGGTCGACATTGAGATACGGGTCGAACTTCTGGATCACCACCCTCAACCCGCGGCTCTTCAGCAGCCGGCCCAATGAAGCGGCCGTGATGCCCTTGCCCAGGGATGAGACCACCCCGCCCGTCACGAACACATGTTTCGCCATGTACCTTTCCTCGCCGGTCGCTGTCGAATCGGGAAGGGGCGGAACGCGGGGTCCCGCGCCCCATCTAGTCTATCAGGCCTACCTCCGCCCTGTGTTTCAAAGACCGTGCGAGCGCCAATGCCCCTTGGTCTCCGGGCGCCCCGCCCAGCATCCGGGCCAGTTCCTCCAGGCTCCCTTGGCCGTCGAGAACCTGGAGGCTGGTCACGCTGCGGCCTGCCGCGACCTCCTTGCGGATGAGATAGTGGCGGTCGGCGAAGGCGGCTACTTGGGCCAGATGCGTGACCACGATCACCTGACAGTTCCGCGATGTCTCTCTCAGCTTGGCGCCCACTGCTGTGGCTGTGAGCCCGCCTACGCCGGCGTCGATCTCATCGAACACCACGGTCTCCGCCGTCTCGCATCCTCTCAGAGCGGTCTTGATCGCCAGCAGCACGCGCGACAACTCGCCTCCCGAAGCAGTGCGCGCGAGGCTGCGCGCCTCCACTCCAACGTTCGCCGCAAGGAGGAACTCCACCGAGTCCGCACCGTCCGCGTCGAGAGCGTCCCATCCCTGCCGTGACTCCACGGAGACAGGCGCTGTGCCCTCAGCCATGCCGAGATCCACGAGGTGTGGCCGCACGGCTGCCTGCAGCCGTGCGGCCGCTTCGACCCGACGCTTCGACAGTTCGGCCGCCAACTCCAAACAGCGACCACGCCGCTCCGCAACGTGCCGCGTCATCTCCGAAAGGTCCTGCTCCGACGTCTCCAGCGACCGCAGCCGTTCAGAAGCCTCTGCCAGAAACGCGATCGCAGCCTCGGTGGTCCCTTCGTATTTCTTGGCCATGTCACTGTAGACACGCAATCGTTCGTCCACCGCGTTGAGTCGAGCCGGGTCCGGCTCGAGCGAACCCATGAGTGTATGCAGCGTCCGGGCCACGTCGTCGATCAGCCCGTCGGCCTCGGAGAGCGATGCGAGTGAATCGTCCAGGCGGGGGTCGAGCCCGAGGAACGGCGTCAACCCTGATCGCGCCGCCGATACCAACCCTCCAACATCCGCGCCGACGTCGTCGGAGCGCAGACAGCCGGCCGCCGCCGCACACGCCCGTGCCATCTCTTCGATACGCGACAGCCGGCGCTGCTCCACTTCCAGTTCGCGCTCCTCGCACACCTCCAGAGCGGCCGCCTCAAGCTCCTGCACTTGGAACCGCAGCAACTCCGACTCTCGCCGGCGCTCAGCCACTCCCCGGCGTAAGGCGTCGAGCCGTGCTTCACCGCTCCGCGCCTCCACCCAACACGCCCGGTACTCCTGGCGATCACGCGTCTGGTCCGAGCCGGCGAAGGCATCGAGGACCTGCAGTTGGTGCGAGGGCTTCAGAAGCCGACGATGCTCGTGCTGACCCGAGAACGAGATCAGATCACCCAGGGCTTCGGAGAGCACCCCAAGAGGCACGGCGACACCGTTCAGGAAGCAACGGTTCTTCCCCACACGGGAGAGTCTGCGGGTGACCACGAGTTCCCCAGCCTCGAGGTCGAGCAGGTCCCTGGTGTCTGCGGGCACCTCCGCAAGTTGCGATTCCGAGAGCTCAAGAACACCCTGAATGAGAGCCTCCTGGCTCAGTTCGCTCACGAGCCCGTCGCCCGCGCGCTCCCCAAGGAGGAGCCCAAGGGCTTGAGTCAAGAGGGTCTTGCCGGCGCCCGTTTCGCCGCTCAGGACCGTGAGTCCTGAGCCGAACTCCAACGAAGCGTCCTCGATAAGAACGTAATCCTTGATGCTGAGGGAGGTAAGCACTCGGTCCCCGGGACTAGACGAATCGTTCAGCGAAGTGCTGGTAGAAGTCCGTTCCGGGAAGCAGCGCAAGCGCCGCCAGGGCCGGGATCGTGCCCACCTCGAGGTTCGCCAACGGGGCCAACTCGGCGACGTGCTCCCCGTCTGAGAGCACCTCGACTGCGGAGTGAGTCGACTCGTTGGTCAGGGTCAGCACATCACCCGCAGCGGCGACGACCGAACGCACGCCGAGTGCATGCGGAGCGACGTATGACACCACGAACCCCTCCACACCCACGCCAACTACAGGCCCCCCCACCGAGAGGTTGTAGGCAGTGGAACCCGCTGGAGTCGCCACGACGAGCGCGTCGCAGCGCACGTCGAACAGGCGGTTCCCGTTGAGCGCGTACGAGATGCGGCAAACGCCGCCCTCCCTCCCGCGCCCTACCACGAAGTCGTTGACCGCGCGCAGTGTGACCCCGTCGCACACAGTGGACAGACCCAAGAGTGGCTGCGTGACGAACTCTCCCGCCAGGAGGCGGGGCAGGTCCTCCACGATCCGGTCCCGTCCGACCGTCGCCAGGTAGCCCACCCGACCCAGATTCACCCCAGCCACCGGGACCCCCAGGTCGCGCGTCATCCGGAGCGCTCGCAGCATGGTGCCGTCTCCTCCGAACACCAGGCAC
>DASRMJ010000324.1:0-5137 GCA_035647995.1 Thermoleophilia bacterium
CCCTCAAGTCGTGTCGCCGCTCACCGTTATGCGCGACGGCAGCGAGCGTGAGTTCGCCATGCCCACTGAGTGCCCTTCGTGTTCCACTCCCGTCGTGCGGATCGAGGGCGCGGTCGCCGTACGCTGCCCCAATCCGGACTGCCCCGCCAAGGCGGTCGAGGTGCTCAAGCATTACGTCAGTCGTGGGGCGATGGACATCGAGGGCGTCGGCGACAAGATCGGCCGCCGCTTCTTCGAGCTCGGTCTGGTTCGTGATCCCGCAGACCTCTATCTGCTGAGCGTGGACGACCTTCTTCCCCTCGAAGGCTTCCAGGAGAAGGCTGCGCGCAACGTGCTCGACGCGATCGAGGCCTCCAAGGGGCGGTCCCTCTCAAGGGTGCTGTTTGCTCTGGGCGTCCCGCACGTTGGTGCACAGACCGCGGAGATCCTCGTGGCTCGGTTCCGCAGCATGGCCGCCCTGCGCGACGCCTCCGCGGACGACATAGCCGCGGTCGAAGGGGTCGGTCCGATCATTGCCGAGAGCGTTCACGCCTACTTCCGGGATCCTCGGATCATCGATCTCATCGGACGCCTGGCCGGTGCCGGGGTGCGTATGGAGGAGGCGGGCCCTGTCTCGTCGGCAGTCCAGGGGCCCTTCAGCGGCAGGACGTTCGTGCTCACCGGGACCCTACCCTCCTTGACGCGGGAGGAGGCCGGCGGACTCATCGAGGCACGTGGCGGCCGTGTCGTGGGGTCCGTCAGCGCCAAGACGGACTACGTGGTGGTGGGGGAGTCTCCGGGCTCGAAACTGGACAAGGCACGGTCTCTGGGCGTGACGGAGTTGGACGAGGCGTCACTCAAGGAACTGGCCGACCTCAGCGGTTCAGGTAGGGCGGCTCGAGCGCTGTCACCTTGACGGCTCGCCGGGCGCGGCGCTGCCGGCCCCGGCTTCGCGGAGTCTCTCAGTCGTAGACCGTGATGGTGATGATCTTGGTGCCCCAGTCGGTCGCGGCCTGCAGGCTCGACATCCACACGTCGATAGTGTTGCCCTTGATGTCGCCGCCCGTGTCGGCGGCGATGCCCTCGCCGTAGCCCGGAACGAAGAGCCGCGTGCCCAACGGGATCACCCGGGGGTCGACGGCGATCACGCCCCGTGCCACCGGGACCCCGGTGGCCGTGGTGCCTCGAAGAGCGTAGGCGTACGACTTGACCGTCAGTTGGCGTCCCTGACCCGAAGGAGGATCCGTCCCGCCGACGGGAGGGTCCGTTCCGCCGCCAGGAGGGTCCGTGGTCGTCGTGGTAGTTCCGGACCCGCCGTCATTGCGCACGGTCTCGTTCACCTCGGCCATCTTCGCGGCGGCCGCCTGCGCTGCCGCCCGCGCCGCTTCGAGGCGATCCCCGAGGGAATCGACGAGGGCGGTCTGCTCCCTCTTGGCCTTCTCCAGAGTGTCGCGGGTCGCGCGCAACCCGCTCACCTGCGTGGCCTGCTCGCGCGCCGCGGAATCCGCGCGCGAAGCCGTTTCCTGCGCGTGCGCCCGGGTCTCCTCCACCTTGTCGGCGAGGGCCGCATCTTGGGTGAGTATCCGGCCGATCAGCAGCGTGCGACCTATGAACTCGGAGAGGTTGTCACTACCGAAGAGTAGCTCCAGCCAGCCCGCGCCGCCGGTCTTGTAGGCCTCCACCATGTGTTCCGCGTAGCGTCGCTTGGCCTCGGCCAGGTCGGCGGCGGCGCTCTCGGCCGATCGGGTCCACTCCGTCACCGCGGCCTCGGACTGCTGCAGGCGATCATCGGCTTCAACGAGAGCGGCCTCGGCGTCGGCGACGCGGCGCTCGATTATGAGCAGTTGGACGACGGCCTCTTCGTGGGCTCTCGCCGCCGCTTCGACATTTCCGGCCGCCGCGGCCCTCGTCGCGGGGACGGCCGAAAGCAGCAGCGCAATGGTGGCGAAGGCGAAGAGGACTGCGGCACCGATGAGTGATGAGCGTCTCATGGGGAGCGTATAGTACCAGCCTGGCGTGATGCGGACAAAGCTCCGGCCGGGGTCCCGGCTTCATGGCGGCGTGCCGCCGGGCCGGCCGACCGGCCGGCCCGGCGGCGCAGGCCGATCAGTCGGGGCGTTTCTCGTTGAGCACGAGTCTGCCCGTCTTCTCGTTGACGCCGGCTTCCCACACCTTCAGAGCGCGTGGGCGGCCGCCCGGATCGCGGTCCATGTGTACGACGAGTGGCACGATCTTCCTGAGGTGGAGTGCGGCCTGCGCGTTGTGCGTCGTCCATTCCGATAGCACGAGTTCGGGGTCGGGTGAATCGACCGTGGCCAGACCCGAGAAGCCGGCGTACAACGTCCTTAGGAAGGAGGGGCCGTCGGTGCCGCCCAAACATTCCACCAGGACCCAGGTGGGCTGCATGGCCGCACCCTTCTCGAGCGCGTCGGCGAGCGAGGGAGTGCCGGTCTGGGCGGGGATGTGCACCGTGAACGAGCGGTCGCGCAGGGCCGGCAGCGCCTCGTCGCCCTCGATGGCCACGATCCTCTGGTCCACGGTGATCAACTGGACCAGAGAGTTGAGCAGCGTTGAGCGGCCGCTCCCTGTAGGTCCCGTGATCAGGATAGTCCGCTTGAGGCCCAGCGAGGCGGTCAAGAAGCGGGCCTGCCAAGAGCTGAGGGACCCGTTCTCCACCAGACTCCCCAGCGGGACGTTGAGCGCGCCTCCTCCCCCCGCGTCCGCCGCGTACATCACTGAGGTGCTCGAGTCCAGGCGTTCCGCCCTGAGGGTCTGATGAGCTCCGTATGCCTGGACGACCGCTGTGGCGAGGCCGTGCAGCATGACGAGTTGGCGTTGTTGCTCCTCGTCAGCCCCGACCTCTGCCGTAAGCTCGTCCAACAGCCTACGCAGTCGGAGTTCGTACGCCCTCTGTATGCCGCTGACGTCGGCCATGTCGCTCCCGTCGGATCGGGTGCGGCGCTCGCGGATGCCACGGTCAGCACTCTTGGAAGCGAGCGGCGCCTCTCTAGTTCAAACTACTATACAGGCCGCAGTCCCGCCCGTGCACACAGCGGGGATGCGCACAGCGGGCGTCCGACCATCGGGGAGCGGCGTTCGCATCGCCGGTCCCACCGTCTGCTAATATCGGAGCATGGAGAAGAGAGACATACAGCACGAGGTCGAGCAGGTGGCCACCGACGGCCGCCTCGACTGTCACACCGCCCGCGTCCTCGCCGAGAAGCTGGGTGTAGGCTACGCGGATGTCGGTGCGGCAGCCGATGAGGCGGGCGTCAAGATCCATTCGTGTGAGTTGGGCTGCTTCTAGGCGACCCCGCCGAGAGTGGCCCTCACAGACATAGGCGCGTGAGCGCGCCGCACTAGTGAGTCTCCGAGCCCAGACAGCCTAAGGTCGCCGATCCGGCGGCTATGGCCCTCGGGCCGGTAGGGTACAGCTGGAAACGGCCGTGTCTCCCATAGCGGAAAGGAGACCTCCTCGATGGTTTGAGGGGACCCGCGCGCAAGCGCGGGTTTTTTGTTGCAGGGTTCCTTTGCGGGCTGGGCCGGATCGACGTCGCGTCGCGGCGGAGAGACTCGAGGGTCGATGTCTCTACAGATCGAAGGAGGAGTTCATGAGAAGCAAAGGGGGTTCGGAAGGTCGGCGGTCGAAGGCGGCGGTCATGAAGGGCGGCCTGCCGTATTGGTTCGCTGCGGTCGTCTTGAGCGTGCTGGTGCTCGCGGCGCTTGCGTTCGCCGGGTGCGGGGGCGGTAGTACCACGACGACGGCAGCCGACACCACCACCACGGCGGCGGAGTCGACGACGACGTCCGAAGCGACCACGACGACCGTGAAGCCGAGCGATATCATCCTCGCGTCGACCACGTCCACGCAGGACTCCGGCTTGTTCGACGTGCTCCTGCCGGCGTTCGCGAAAGCCTACCCGCAATACACCGTGCAGGTGATCGCCGTGGGGTCGGGCGAAGCGATCAAGTTGGGCGAGCAGAAGGATGCCGACGTACTGCTTGTTCACTCCCCCGCCGCGGAGAAGGATTTCGTGGCGAACGGCTTCGGGACGGAACGGCGGCTGGTCATGTACAACGATTTCGTGTTGGTGGGCCCCGAGAGCGATCCGGCCGGCGTGAAGGGTATGACGGACGCTGCCAGCGCCTTCGCGAAGGTAGCGGCCGCGAAGGCCCGCTTCATCTCGCGGGGAGACAAGTCCGGCACCAACACGAAGGAGTTGGGGATCTGGAAGGCCGCGGCGATCGAGCCCGCGGGCGACTGGTATGAGTCCATCGGGCAGGGGATGGGTGAGGCGCTGCGCATCTCATCCGAGCGCCAGGGCTACACGCTGAGCGACCGGGCGACGTTCCTCAACTTGAAAGACACGCTGGAGCTGGTCGTGCTGGTCGAGGGTGACAAGGCGATGTTCAACCAGTACGGTGTCATCCCCGTGACCGACGCCACCAACGCCCAGGGCGCCCAGGACTTCGCCGACTGGATCACCTCGGCTGAAGGCCAGGCCGTCATCAAAGGATACGGCGTAGAGAAGTTCGGACAGCCCCTGTTCGTGCCCAACGCCGGCAGCGAGGGCTAGTCGAGACGCTGAAGTGAACCCCGCCGGCGCCGCCTTCGCGGGCGGCGCCGGCGGGCTGGATCGAGGAGATCGATGCAACTCTTCTGGGACGCGATAGTCGAAGCCTTCCGCCTCCTCGGCAGCCTGAACAGCTACGTGTTCCAGGTCATCGGCCTGTCCTTGGAGGTGTCGGGCAGCGCGGTCCTCATCGGACTGGTGATCGGCATCCCCTTGGGGCTCTGGTTGGGTCTGAGTCGCTTCCCCGGGCGATCGTTGCTCGTGGCACTGGTCAACACAGGGATGGGTCTGCCTCCGGTGGTGGTGGGCCTCTTCGTCCTCATGATGCTGTCCCGGCGAGGCCCGCTGGGCTTTCTCAGCCTTCTGTACTCCCCTCCAGCGATGGTCGTCGCTCAGGTGATCCTGGCCACGCCCTACATCGCCGCGATCACGATGTCGGCGGTAGGTTCCCTGCCGCGCGAAGCCCGGCTCCAGGCGCTCGGACTCGGCGCCTCGCGGGCGCAGTCGATCCTGCTCGTTCTGAGGGAGGCTCGCGTGGGTGTGATGACGGCGGTCATCGCGGGCTTCGGCGCGGTGATCAGCGA
>DASRMJ010000325.1:0-3825 GCA_035647995.1 Thermoleophilia bacterium
CAGGTCACGCGTCGATACTCTCAACTTGTCTGCAACATACGCCTTTGCCTCGGGGAGTCGCATCTTGCGGTGGAGTTGCATCCTGGCGACCAGATCTCCGGCCGTGCGGATGCCCCCCATCCCGGAGGCGAGCGCATGTGAGATGGGCATCCCGTAGGGATCGCCCGAACCCACCTATAACCCGTCCACCCTCGCGATATGCACCATGGCGACCGAGGCCCGCGTCACCATGCTGGTGGGCGGCGTCTCGCACATCGGCACGCCTCCGACGCCGATCCCCACGTTCGCGTGGATGGGGATGGTCGCCGCCTCGCAGCAGGCCTTCACGAAGGTGACGGCCCGCGCCACGTTCCAGGCCGTCGAGCGCCGTGTGTTGGTGTTCACCACCGGGCCGAACACGTGAGCGCCCGCCTTCTCCACCAGCTTGACCTGCTTGTGCGGGTAGAGGCCCGCCAAGCGCACCCCGTCGTACTCCACTTTCCCGTGCATGCCGAGCACGAACTCGGCGGCCATCCCGACCTCGATGGAGAGGTCCGTGGTGCGTGCGACCTCCTCCACGGCCAGGAGAGTGGCCAGGAACTCCGCGTCGCCGGCGGACGCGGTGGTGTCGAAGTTGATGCCGTCCGCTCCCACCGCAGCCATGCGCTTCGAGACGTAGACCATGTCCCTCGTGCACATGGCAGCCGCCTCCTCTTGCGCCGCCCGCGCCTCGTCGATCTTGCCCATGGGCAGGAGGTCGGCCGGGTTGCCGAAGGGGCCGTCGGGATTGGCGTACAGGGCCAGATTCGGCATCGCCCCGTAGTACATGGGGACTATCGTCGAATGAAGGACACTCTCCATGCACTGCTGCTCAAGCGCGATGATGGGCCTCACCGGCTTGAACGAGTAGTCCGGGTGCCCCACCTCCATCGTGTCCATAGCGAAAGCCCGCTCGTAGATGCGGATGCCCATCTCGCGGCTCACCGGGACGCCCACCCCGCTCGAACTCTGAGCCCCGTACATCGCGTTCACCGAGCCGTCGTCGGTGAGGACCACCTCGCTACCGGGTTCCACCCCCACGATCTTCCCGGGGTAGGTGAACAGGTCGAGCAGGTAGTCTCTCTCCCCTTCGCTGAGCGCCGGGATCCCCCCGCGATCGGCGGCGTCCTCGGTGCCCGCTAGGATATCGGCGCGGATCTCATCAGTGGTCATCTCCACCGCGTGTCCGTCGCCCATCCGTGTCACATGTATAGCCATCTGGATGGCCTCCTCTCTCCAAGACCGCGCCTCTTCCGACAGCGACCCACTTCCGCACCCCCGGCGCGCTCGCTCGCACCGAGCCGATCAGGCTCCGCCGAGATACGCCTCCTGCACCTGGGGATTCGAGAGGAGCGCCCGCGCGTCGTCGCTCAACACGATGGCGCCCGTCTCCAGGACGTAGCCTCGGTGCGAGATCTCGAGGGCCACGTTGGCGTTCTGCTCCACCAGCAGGATAGTGGTGCCCTGCCCGTTGATCTCCCGGATGATCTCGAAGATCTTCTCCACCAGCATGGGCGCCAGACCCATCGAGGGCTCGTCCAACATGAGAAGCTTCGGACTGGCCATGAGCGCACGACCGATGGCCAACATCTGCTGCTCTCCGCCGGATAGGGTCCCCCCGGCCTGGGTCCTCCGCTCGTGCAGCAACGGGAAGAGACCATAGACCCTGTCGAAATCGGCTCTCAGGTCCTGCCCCGGGCGCGAGAAAGCCCCCATCGACAGGTTCTCCTTCACCGACATGCGCGGGAAGATCTTGCGGCCCTCGGGAGATTGAGAGAGGCCGAGCTTCACCGTCTCGTACGCGGGTACCTTGGTGAGGTCCGCTCCGTCATACACGATGCCGCCCGAGCGCGGACGCAACAGGCCAGAGATCGTGTTCAGCGTCGTACTCTTGCCGGCCCCGTTCGCGCCGATCAGCGTGACTATCTCGCCCCGCTCGATGTACAAGGACACGCCCTTGAGAGCGTGGATGTTGCCGTAGAACACATGTATGTCGGTGACTTCCAGGAGCGGCGGGTGGCCGCCGGCCTCGGCGCGGCCGCCGCCCGACTCGGCGCCGAGTCCCTCCATCCCGTCTCGCTCCTTCTTCCCCTCGGCCATCATGCACTCTTTCCAAGGTATGCTTCGACGACCCGGGGGTCCGCGCGCACCACGGCGGGTGTCCCCTCCGAGATCTTCTCACCGTGATCGAGCACGAACACGGTGTCGCAGATGCCCATGACCACGCGCATGTCGTGCTCGATCAGCACGACGGTCAGCCCGGAGTCGCGGATGCGGCGCACCAGGCCCACCAGTTCTTGCGACTCCTGCGGATTCATTCCGGCAGCGGGCTCGTCCAGGAACAGGAGCTTCGGATCGGTCGCCAGGGCGCGGGCGATCTCCAGGCGACGTTGGCTTCCATAGGGCAGATTGCGCGCCAACTCGGACACGCTCCCCTTCAACCCCACGTACTCCAGCAGTTCGACCGATCGACTCCTCACGCCCCGCTCCTCCCGAAGGGAGCCGGGAGTGCGTGCGACAACGCCCATGAGCCCGGTCTTCGTGCGGCAGTGACGCCCCACCATCACGTTCTCGAGAGCCGTCATCTCTCCGAACAGGCGGATGTTCTGGAAGGTGCGCGCGATGCCCATCGACGTGATCTTCGACGGCCGATGTCCGCCGATCTCCCGCCCATCGAAGAGCACCCGACCCGAAGTGGGCGTGTACACCCCTGTGATCACGTTGAAGAGCGTAGTCTTGCCGGCTCCGTTCGGACCGATCAGACCCACGATCTCATCCCTATGCACGGTCAGCCCGATCGAGTTCACGGCCACCAGCCCGCCGAAAGACTTGGTGAGGGCCTCGATCTCGAGGATGGGGCCGGCGGAGACAGCGGCATCAGGCGCGCCTGACATCAGCCACCTCCTCCCTCTCCTGCTGGGATTCGTGCTCAGTAGCCGGGCGCATCTCCAGAGCGACGCGCCGCGATCCCATCAGACCTTGGGGTCGGAAGACCATCAGAGTCACAAGAACCAAGCCCATGGCCATGCCGCGCACCTCAGGATGGTCCTGCACGAACTGGAAGTCACGCAGCCATTCGAGGAGAGTCATCCATATGACCGCCCCCACGACCGGACCGGCGATATTGCCCATGCCCCCGAGGACCACCAGGCTGAGCACCATGATCGACTCCATGAGGCGGAAGTTGCTGGGGTGGATGAAGTTGAGGTAGTGCCCGAGGAAGGCGCCCATGACCCCGGCGAAGAACCCCCCGGCCGCGTAGGCCAGCAGCTTGTAGCGCGAGGTGTGGATGCCCATGGCCTCCGCCGCCACTTCGTCTTCGCGGATGGCCGTCCATGCGCGCCCGATGCGCGAACGCACCATGCGCGAGATCACGAAGAGCGAGAGGATCGCCAGAGCCAGCGCCAAGTAGTAGAAGCGGAAGGCGGTGTTGAAGTCGAAGCCGAAGACGCTCGGCTTGGGGATGCCCGAGATGCCGGAGGGTCCCCGCGTGAGGCCCACCCAGTTGTTCGCCACGATGCGGATGATCTCG
This sequence comes from Thermoleophilia bacterium, assembly GCA_035647995.1. Classification (GTDB taxonomy): domain Bacteria; phylum Actinomycetota; class Thermoleophilia; order RBG-16-64-13; family RBG-16-64-13; genus JAHJSA01. The sequence continues at coordinate 3,551 of DASRMJ010000325.1, forward strand.
TGGAAGCCGAGGGTCATGATGGCCAGGTAGTCCCCCCGCAGGCGCAGGGTCGGATAGCCTAGTATCGCTCCGGCGACGGCGGCCACCACTCCCCCCATGATCAGGTTGAGCCACACGAGCCACCACACCGAATCCAGCTCGATGCCCCACGTGTTGCGGACGAGCTGCACCATGATGATGGCCGTGTAGTACCCACCGATGGCGTAGAAGGCCACGTAGCCCAGATCGAGCAGCCCGGTGAATCCCACCACGATGTTGAGGCCCGAAGCCAAGAC
>DASRMJ010000326.1:0-3807 GCA_035647995.1 Thermoleophilia bacterium
GGGAGTTGTCGCGCCAGGATCGCCTTGATGGAGCGAGGTAGTCGTGACCGCATGCGCGGAGCATCCGCCGCCCACGACCGCGAGAGCCAGCACCGAGATGAGCAGGAAGCGGAACGTCGTGCGTCGCACGGGATCCTTTCCCCGACGGATCGTCATTCGGATGGCGACGGCTGAGGCGGGGCCGCGAAGCGCAGAATCGGCCGGTGACGGGCCCCCGTCGCCAAGAGAGTCGACTCAAGGCACCTTACTGAGGTGGTCTGAGGTTGTCAAGGCGCGGAGGCAGGACGACGGCGGGGGCCCGGAGGCCCCCGCCGCACAGACAGATCCGGATGAGCCGCTCCGACTACATCGCGTCGGTGAGATCGGCCACTTCCATGGTGAGACCGTGCGCACGCAGCGCGTCCACGATGGGCTCCGGGTCGAAGCTCTCGCAGGGATAGCAGCCCGTCGCGGCCGCGCCGCCGATGGTGAGACGCCCCTGGGCGAAGAGCTCGGCCATCGCCGCCGGCGGCCGGCCTGTCTGGTAGGCCACAGCCGTGGCGCCCATCTCTTCGCGGCAGGCTTCATAGGAGTTCTTGACGTAGTAGAAGAGCTTCTGGTCCTTGCCCTGGTGGCGACCTTCGATCAGGCTGCCGATGAGACCCCAGCCCACGGCCTCGCCTTCCACCTCCGCCGGATCGGGCATGAGGGCCACGACCACATCGCGCGGCACCACCATCTGGCCCTTGACGTTCACGGGGAAGGGGTTGTTGAGACCCAGTTTGCCCAGGACCTTGAGTATCTCGATGAACTCCTCGTCCAGCTGATACTTGAACTCGCAGCGCTTCAGCCCCTTCTCCCTGATGCCCGGGATGTAGAGGGGGAGCGTCTTAGCTTCCTCATGGTCGACCGTGTAGACCGTCTGGGGACCCAGTGGCTCGGGGAAGGGGAAGACCTCGGGGTCTCCGAAGATGCCCGTACGCTTGTGCTCTCCGTTCTCCCAGATCATGGCGGGCATCAGACACTCTTCGATCGCGATGGAGGGGCTCCACAAGGTGTAGAACTTGTCCTCCATGCCGGGCACGACGCCGCTGTCGCCGTCGCGGACACCGATGTGGAACACCTCGTCCATACGATCCGCGCCGTAGCGGGCGAACACGTTGGTCACGCCCGGGTCCATCCCCATGCCGAGGATGCCAAGGACGCCACGGTCCTTGAATTGCTGACTCCAGCCGAGGAACTCGAAGCTGTCGGGAGTGCCGGTAACGTACCGCGGGCCACCTTGGGCGAGGTCCATGTAGTTGGCGCCTACGCGCAGGCACGCCTGCATCACGTTGACGTTGAACTTGGGTTCGAGCGCGTTGATGACCAGGTCCACATCCTTGAACGCGGCCTCGAGCGCCGCGGGATCACCGGCGTCGATGCGCGTGTAGGCCACGTGGTCGCGCTCTCCGATGCGAGCGGCCACCCGATCGACTGCTTTCTGGCTGTAGTCGGCCAGCGTCACGCGGTCGAACGCCGGGCTCGCCGCGAGGTCCTGCGAGGTCACGAAGCCGATGGCTCCTAGGCCGAGTAGATATACGTGCATAGTCATGCTCCTTCTCGGTGGTCGGCGGAAGACGGCGAGCGCCGCCCCGCGAGGTTCCTAATAGTAGGTCTCCTTGATGATCTCCAGATTGAGATAGGTCTCGGAGTCTCTCACCCCCCCGATCGCGCGCAGACGATTCGAGAGGAAGTCGTGGAGATGCTCTTGGTCGCGGAACCTTGCTTCGGCCAGGAGATCGAACGACCCAGCAAGGACTGCCAGGTAGACGACCTCGTCGAACTCGGCGATCTCTGCCGTGATCCGCTTGAGGTCGCCAACATCGACCTTCATCGCCACGACCACCATGAGCGATCCGCCGGTCAGGGTCGGATTGGTGATGGCCGCGATCCGAACGATCCCTTCATCGTGCAGGCGCTGGTAGCGCTGGCGCACCATTCCGGGTGAGACGCCCATGCGGCGGGCCATCTCCGCGAACGACATGCGCGGATCCTCGCTCAGCAAGGAGAGAACCTGCGAGTCCGCGGTGTCGAGCCGCCTCAAAGATCCCTTCTCAGCCACGCGCTCGCCTCCCCAGGTATCGGCCACGTGCGAGGGCGCTATCACCCCCGCAGCCCAGCAAGCCTATACCGATAGAGGAGCTGCGTCAAGCATGTTCGTGCCTATACTGCACATACTTCTAAGAATGATGCTGTTTCGGCATAGTTCCGACGCCACCACTATCGATTCAGCATCACAGGTTACGGGCGGTAAGCGCGGAATCGAAGCGCGCGCGGCGACTGCACCACGACCAGGGCGAAGGCCGCCTCACCCCGGCCCGGCTATCCGGCTATAGCGAGAAGTACGCCCGCCGCGACCGCGGAGCCGATGACCCCGGCGACATTCGGGCCCATCGCGTGCATGAGCAGGTAGTTGTCGGGGTCTGACTCCTGGCCCACCACCTGGCTCACGCGGGCCGCCATCGGCACTGCGGAGACGCCGGCCGACCCGATGAGCGGGTTGATGGGCGTGCGCGACACCGCGTTCATGAGCCTGCCCAGCAGCAGACCGGCTGCCGTCCCCACCGAGAAGGCGATCAATCCCAGCAGAAGGATGGAGATCGTCTGCCAATTCAAGAAGTTGGAGGCCGTCATCGTGGCCCCCACGCCTACTCCCAGGAAGATGGTGACGATGTTGAGAAGCTCGTTCTGAGCCGCCCCGAACAGGCGGTCGACCACGCCACTTTCGCGGAAAAGGTTGCCCAGCATGAGCGCGCCGATGAGCGGCGCCGCACTCGGGAGTATGAGCCCCACCAGCACCATCACCGATACCGGGAAGATGATCTTGACCCTCCGGCTCACGTCGCGCAGCTGCTCCATGCGGATGGCGCGCTCCCGCGCCGGCACGATGAATCTCATGATGGGCGGCTGGATGATGGGCACGAGAGCCATGTACGAATACGCCGCCACCGCGATCGGCCCCATGAGATGGTCTGCGAGCTTGGAGGTCAGGAAGATGGCGGTGGGACCGTCGGCCCCGCCGATTATCCCGATGGAGCTCGCCTCCTTCATCGTGAACCCGAGTGCCAGCGCACCCAGGAGTGTGGTGAAGATACCGAATTGCGCGGCCGCTCCCAGCAAGATGGTCTTCGGGTTGGCCAGCAGCGGGCCGAAGTCCGTGAGCGCCCCCACTCCGAGGAAGATCAGCGGAGGGAAGATGCCGAACTTGACGCCCATGTAGAGCCAGTCGACCAGGCCGCCGTCCTTGACCAGAGCGGCGAAGACCTCCGAGCGCCCCCACTCCCCGTGCGCGATGCCGGCGGGACCCAGCCAGATCTCACTGTGGAAGAGGCCGCCGGCCGGGATGTTGGTGAGCACGGCCCCCATGCCGATCGGCAAGAGGAGCAGCGGCTCGAACTTCTTGGCGATAGCCAGATACACCAGGACGCAACCGACCACCATCATCACGACGTTGCCGATGGTGATGTTCGCGAACCCGGTGGAGGCCACCAGATCGCGGAAGGATTCCACCAGGATCTCGGTCATGCTCTACACGACCTCCACGATGAGGTCGCCCCTGGATACGTTCTGACTCTCTTTCACCGCTATGCGCCTCACCGTGCCGTCCCCGGAGGCCCGCAGTTCGTTCTCCATCTTCATCGCCTCGAGTATGGCGACCACGGTGCCACGCTGCACGGGGTCGCCCTCGGCCACCAGGACCCGCAGCACTTTGCCCGGCATCGGGGCCACGACCCCGGTCGCCGCGCCGGCGTTGCCCCCGAGAACCACCGGCGCGGCGACCGGGGT
>DASRMJ010000327.1:0-5338 GCA_035647995.1 Thermoleophilia bacterium
CTCAAGTCCACGAAGTACGACGCCATCATCGGCAGCATGGCCATCACCGAGAAGCGTCTTGAGCAGGTGAACTTCACCAATCCATACTACCGCTCGGGCGCCCAGATCTTCGTGGCCGAAGGCAACACCGACATAAACAGCAAAGAAGACCTGGCCGGCAAGAAGATCGGCGTCGTGAAGGCCTCCACCTTCAAGGACATCGCCGTCACCCTCACCGATGAAGACAAGGTCGTGGGCTACGACAGCGACGTGATCGCCCTGCAAGACCTCACCACGGGCCGCATCGACGCCGTCATCACCGACGCGGTCGTGGGCTTCTCCGCCATCATGGAGAACGGCCTGAAGATCAAGGACGTCGGCGAGCCACTCTACATCGACGAGATGGGCATCACGGTGCGCAAGGAAGACACCGCCCTCCTCGCCGACCTGAACGCCGCCCTCGACGCGATCATCGCCGACGGCACCTACGATCGGATCAGCCAGAAGTGGCTGGGACGGAACATCCTGGGAGAATAGGTGGGCTACCCCCTCGTGTAGCGGGGCGACGCGCCGGCGGACGACCGCCGGCGCGTCGCCGTATCCTCTGACGCAAGGAGAAGACGCCCGTGATCGGGATGTGGGAGATCCTCCAAGAGCATTTCGTACCCTTCCTCGAAGCCACGGGCATGACCCTCAAGCTGACAGCGGTCTCGCTGGCGCTGGCCATGGTGATCGGGCTCGCGGTCTCGTTCCTCAAGCTTTCGCAGCATCGAGTCCTCAACTGGGTGGCCCACGTGTACATCGGCGTGATCCGCGGCACACCCCTGATCGTACAGCTGATGTTCCTGTACTTCGGCATCAGCGCGATCGTGGTGCTGAGCTCCTTCTGGGCAGGCGCCCTGGCCTTGGCCATCCACTCCGGAGCCTATGTGGCCGAGATCTTCCGCGGGACCATCCAGTCGATCGACAAGGGACAGATGGAAGCGTCCCGCTCGCTCGGCGTCTCCCACTGGAAGACCATGCGGCTGGTGATCCTGCCCCAGGCATTCCGACGCGCCGTACCTCCGCTCGGCAACCAGTTCATCATCGGGCTCAAGGACTCATCCCTCGTTGCCTACCTTGGCGTGGCCGAGCTCTACGGCACCGCCCTCAGTGCCCAGGCCGAGAACTTCATGCCCTTCGAGACCTACATGGTCGCCGGTCTCTACTACCTTGTGCTGGTCCTGATCTTCACGGCCCTGGTCCAGCGGCTGGAATCGCGCCTGGACAAGGCCAACACTGGGAGGCAGCGTGATACGCGTACGCGGATTGCATAAGTACTTCGGCCCTCTCCACGTGCTGAAGGGCATCGACCTCCACATACGGAAGAGTGAGGTCGTGGTGCTGGTGGGGCCGAGCGGCTCCGGCAAGAGCACGCTGCTGCGCTGCCTCAACTTCCTCGAACTCGCCCAGGAAGGGGCGATCGAACTCCTCGGTCGAACCGTCGATCCTCGCAAGGACGACCTGGACAAGGTGCGCGAGAACGTGGGCATGGTGTTCCAGCACTTCAACCTGTTCCCCCACATGACCGCCCTCGAGAACATCACGATGGCGCCCATCCACGTCAAGCATCAGTCGAAGGACGAGGCCCGCGCCGCAGCTCGGGACCTGCTCGAGCGCGTCGGCTTGGCCGACAAGGAGGGCTCCTACCCTTCGCAGCTCTCCGGCGGACAACAACAACGAGTGGCCATCGCGCGCGCCTTGGCGATGAACCCCGACATCATGCTGTTCGACGAGGTGACGTCCGCCCTCGATCCCGAGTTGGTGGGAGAGGTGCTCCAAGCCATGCAAGATCTGGCCAAGAGCGGCATGACCATGGTCGTGGTCACCCACGAGATTGGTTTCGCCCGTGAGGTCGCGAACCGAGCCCTCATGATGGACGACGGACAGATCATCGAGGATGCGGCGCCCGAGATCCTCTTCACGAACCCCACCCACGAGCGCACCCAGCGGTTCCTCAGCCAGGTCCTGTGAATTCGGTTCTCAACTACCGAGGCGGCACCCGCGGGGCGGCTGCGTCGACCTCTCCGGCCTGCGCTCGGCGAAGCCTGCGGTAGTGATGCAACGCCACCGCAAGATGGAGTTCGAGTCGGTCGAGCGGATCGCGCAACGAGCGCCCCATCATGTCGCTGATGCGCTCGAGCCGATAGCGCAGGGTGTGCCGATGGACGAACAGCGCGGCGGCGGTGGCCTGCAGGTTGCCGTCGTTCTCGAGATAGGCCTCGAGCGTCTCGAGCAGGCGGCGGGACCGCGGAGTGTCATCGGCCAGCGGCCCGAGACCGGCGCGCACGGCGGCGTCGAGGTCCACGTGGCGGCGTTCCATGTCGGCGACCAAGCGGAAGACCCCGAGGTCGCGGTGCTCCACGAGGGTGGGAGCGCCGGGGAGGAGCGGACCCAGCCGAGCCGCGTCCTGCGCCTGGCGCGCACTGAGGGCGAAGCGCGCGACCTCCGACTCCTTCTCGCCCACGCCCGCCACCACGACCGGGCCGCCGGGGTCGATCGCCGCCCAACGAGTGAGCACGTCGCGGGCGAGCGCCACCGGCTCGTCGAGACCCGTGGCATCGATGAGCGCAAGCACGTCGCCTTCCCTCTCCCGCACGAGAATACTGCGACCGTCGCCCGCCACCACCTCTTCGACGACCCTCAAGAGTCGCCCCGCCGAGCGCCGGCGCGACTCGAAGGCCTCACGCGAGGTGTCGGCGGCGGCGAGCGCCCCTCCGCGCCCCTGGGACTCCACGACCCGAATCCGGAACACCACCGCCACGTGCGGCTTGGTCAGGTCGCAGCCGAACCGACGGGCCTGGTCGATCACGGCAGTCTGGTTGTGGGCGCTCGCCCCAGCGAGGATGCGGTCGAGCAGGTCACCGCGCAGACGGCGGTTCTCCTCCGCCACAGCCTCACCGCGCATGAGCACGAGCGCCCCCACGGTGGAGGCGTGACCCAGCGCGACCCGATCGAGATCCTTGAGTTGCCCCTTGAGCTTGATCAGGACCAGGTTCCCGAAGAAGCGGTCGCTGGCCCGCACGGGAACCACCAGGGCGGCGTACGCGCTGCCCGTCTGGTCCTCCGCCACGATGAGCTCCCGAGGGTGATCGGAGGCGTCCTCTCCGATCTCGGCCTGCACCGCCGCCATCACCACCTCGTGCAACTCGTCGGCCTCCCCGCCGGCGGCTACGCGATCCCAACGACGGTTGCAGAAGATCACGCGCCCGCCGGTCCACCGAGCCACCACCGACGTGATATCGGCGAGGTCTCGGTCTCCCAACGCGAGCTCGGTGAGTTCCCGGTGCACGCTCTCGGAGGAGTGCATCAGCTCGTACTGCCTGTTTACGATGCGCTCCAGGAGGGCGCGCGTGATGTCGGAGAAGTTGATGCTGGGCGGCAGTTGGATGAGGGGCAGACCGTGCTCGTTGGCCTGCTCGATCATCTCGGGCGGGATCTCCTTGATGTAGAACCCGGTGAGGATGGCCACACCGGCGAGATCGCGCGTGGCGAGGTCGGCGATGTAGGTGCGCCGCCTCTCGGGCTGATTCTCGAGATCGTAGGCGGTGGTGACGAGGAGCTCACCCGGTTGGAGAAGCCCGGCGTCCTCCAGCACCTCCACGATGGTCACCCAACGGATGACGCGATCGATACCGCGCCTGCCGGCCACCAGCCGACCTTGGGCCAGAGGTTCCAGTTCCAGGGCTTCCCTGACGGTGATGGACATGGGACTGCCTGCCCCCCCGATTGGCCTTCGCGGAGTATCGAACCCGCTGCGGACGGCATTCCACCGGCCCGCATTGTACAGATAGTACAACAGATTCCGCTGACTCTGCGGACTCCTCCTCACACAATCGAACCGCGGCGACCCACACCGCTGCGAGAACCCAGGGAGACGACTGAACCATGCCACTGATCCAACCACTGCTCGACGGCGTGTATCCGACGGTGGCGAGGGGGGAAGGCATCTTCCTCTACGACACGGAGGGCAAGCGCTATCTGGACGGATGCTCGGGAGCGGTCACCACCGGGTTGGGTCACGCCCTCCCCGAGATCGTGCGGGCGATGACCGAACAGGCCGAGCGCGTCTCCTTCAGCTACCGCCTTCAATTCCGCAACGAGCCCGCCGACGAACTTGCGGCGTTGTTGGAGGACCTGGCGCCCGGCGACATCCGCTGGACGTTCTTCGTGAACAGCGGCTCGGAAGCGACGGAGACGGCGCAGAAGATGGCCGTGCAGTATTGGACGGAGTCCGGCAGGCCGGAGAAGAACGTGGTGCTCTCGCGCAACCTGAGCTATCACGGCATCACTCTCGGAGCGCTCTCCCTCTCGGGCCACGCCGCCCGACGCAGGCTGTTCGAGCCCCTGCTGGCCCGGAACGCCGTGGTGACGCCACCCCACTGCTACCGGTGCCCGCTCGACAAGACCTACCCCGGCTGCGACCTCGCCTGCGCCGACGACCTCGAGCGCCACATCGAGCGACTGGGCGACGACCGGGTGGCCGGCTTCATGGTGGAGCCCGTCATCGGGGCGGCCGGCGGGGCCATCGTGCCGCCCGCCGGCTACTTCGCCCGCATCAGGGAGATCTGCGACCGCCACGACGTGCTCCTCATCGCCGACGAAGTCATGACCGCGATGGGGCGCACCGGCAGGATGTTCGCCATGGAGCACTGGGACGTCGAACCTGACCTCATCGCGGTGGGCAAGGGCATCAGCGCGGGCTATGCACCCCTCGCCGCCGCCCTCGCCTCCGACCGATTGGTGCAGACCATCCGCAAAGGCTCCGGCGTGATCATGAGCGGCCACACCTACTCGGGCAACCCTCTGTCGTGCGCGGTGGGCCTGGCGGTGATGCGCTACGTGTTGAGTCACCACTTGGTCGAGCGCGCCGCCGCCGCCGAGGCCGGCATGCGGGAGCGGCTCGAGGCGCTGCAGCGGCGCCATCCGATGATCGGCGACGTGCGAGGTCTGGGAATGATGTGGGGGCTGGAGTTGGTGGCCGACCGATCCACACGCACTCCGTTCCCCGCGGCCGCGCAGCGCGCCGCCCGCGTGAAAGAGGCGGCACAGGACTTGGGGCTGCTGGTCTACCCGGCCCTCTCCGGCGCCGACGACCGCCCCGGGGACTCGATCATAGTCGCACCGCCGCTCACCACGACCGATGCCGAACTCGACCTCTTGTGCGACCTCCTCGACCAGGCGCTGGAGGCCGTGGAGAAGGACTCATGAGTGGCGCGCGACCTGGGCCGAAGGCGGACCTCGCCCGCGGCGCCGGCGGGCCGGCTGATCTGCCGGGAGGCGCGGGCGGGCCGGCCGATCTCCGCCGCGGCGCCGGCGG
>DASRMJ010000328.1:0-5251 GCA_035647995.1 Thermoleophilia bacterium
TTGATGACCCCACCGATGGTCTCGGCCACCGCCACGCCCATCACCAGAGGGCCGATGAAGTTGAAGATCGCGGAGAGACCGATGGCGAACTTCGGCTTCAGCGCCCCCGTGTAGATGACGGTGGAGACCGCGTTGCACCCGTCGTGGAAGCCGTTCATGAGGTCGAACGCCAGCGCGACCGCGACCACGGCTATGAGAAGGATCGTGTCGCTATCCACCGGCGATAGCTCGCTTCGAGCAGCGGATCACCCAGTTCTCTCCTTCTTCAGATTCGTATCACATGCGCGCCAAGCACCGACAATCATAGAGACCGTGACCGAGCGCGACAACTGCTCACGGTCATGTCCCTCTCGGTCGATACAATCGTTGTATGAGCCATGAGCCTCCCCGCACATATCCTGGAACCTCCGGCGATGCGACCGCTCCCTCGAAAGGCGGCTCGCCGCTCGCGCGAGCCCGGCTGGCGCTCGCGGCCAAGCTGGCGTTCGCAGCCGTGCTCACGACGATCCTCGTCTTCGCCGCGATGGACGTCCACCTGGGGCTCGCGCTGACGATCACGTTCATCGCGGCGACCGTGGCGCTCGACTACTGGGTCTACCGGGGGGCTTCGGGACTCTTCAAGAAGGAGCAGACCCCGGACCCTCGCGCGGTGACACACATCACGGGCGTGCACTCAGGCTTGGAGAGCCTGCTGCAGGAGGTGGCGTCGGGGTCCTCCGTGGCCGGAGGGGTCGAGATGGAGACCGTGCGCACGGACCTCCTTCGCCTGCGCGATCTGAACAACCAGCTCATCAGACTGGGCGACATAGCGCAGGAACTGAACGCCGCGCTCCCCTTCAAGGAGACCAAGGTGAAGACGCTCGGCCTCTCGCGCGACCTGCTGACCGCCGACGTGGTCGCCCTGGTGTCCGAGGAGGGGTTGGAGTTCTCGCTGGAAGGAGTCGACGGCTGTGAGCCATCGGAGATCGACGTCGACTGCTGCACCTACTACGCCCCGTGCCCCGTCCGTTCGGCGTTCCGCGACCTCTCCCCGGCGCACACGCCCGACCACCGCTGCTTGATGTTCCCGCCCACGATGCGCTCGCAGCTGTCGCTTCCTTTCCAGCTCGACGAGAAGCGGACCTGGGCGTTGGTGGCGGCGGCGGCCCGCCCCGATGCCTTCGACGAGATCAGCCCGGTAGTGTTGCAGACGCTCATCGGCCACATACAAACCTCTCTCTCCACCGCCCTTCGCTACGACCGCATCCGCCGTGAGGTGGTCACCGACCCGCTCACGAACCTCTACAACCGCCGCTTCTTCGAGCAACGCGCACAAGAGGAGATCGAGAGGTGCATCCGGCACCACGTCCCGATGACGCTGATGATGCTCGACATCGACCACTTCAAGCGCATCAACGACACCTACGGTCACCAGACCGGCGACCGGGTGCTGCAGAGTGTGGCCCAGTACCTCAGGGAGAGCGTGCGTCAGACCGACATCTGTGCCCGCTACGGCGGCGAGGAGTTCATCCTGCTCCTGCCCGCCACGCCCGGGCGCAACGCGGTGTTCCTGGCCGACCGGCTGCGAAGAGGGCTGGGCGACCTCATGCACACCGGTCTGGGTCTTCCCAGCCACGAGAGCGTGACCGTCAGCGGCGGGGTCGCGACCTGCCCGCGCGATGCCACCGATGTGGAGGGCCTGATCGCAGCCGCGGACACCGCCCTCTATCAGGCAAAGGACGCCGGCCGCAACAGGATCGTGCGCGCGGAGTTGCCCGACTCGCGGGCCGCGGGCGAGAAGAACGACAACCAGGCCAGCGGCACGCCGTAGCGCAACACGGGCCCAGCCGGTGCCGCGCGCGCGCCCACGAGCCCGCCCTCTACACTCTCTACAGGTAGTCCTTGCGCCAGAAGATCACAGCAGCAACGGTGGACAGTCCCAGCGAGACAAGGAGCACGAAGATGAAGGCGTGCGGATCGCCTTGGAACGGGAGCGGGACGTTCATGCCGTACAGTGAGGACACCATCACCGGGAACGAGAGGATGATGGTGATCGAGGCGAGGAACTTCATCACCATGTTCAGGTTGTTGCTGATGATCGACGCGAAGGCGTCCATCATGCCCGCCAGGATGTTCGAGTAGACCTCGGCCATCTCGATGGCCTGCCGAGTCTCGACGATCACGTCCTCGAGAAGCTCTTCGTCCTCCTCGTACTTCTTGATGGCCGGGGTGCGCAGGAGTTTCTGCAGGACGGCGTCGTTGGAGCGCAGGGAGGTGCTGAAGTAGACGAGGGCTTTGGCGAGGGTGAGAAGATCGAACAACTCCTCATTCTTCATCGACTGCCTGAGCTCGCGCTCGATCTTGTCGGTCTCCCGGTCGATGCGCCCCAGGTAGCGCAGATAGTAGGTGGACACCTGCAGCAGGATCTGCAGCAGGAAGCGGGTCTTCTTGAAGGTGGCGAAACTCCGCACCGCCCCACGCTCGAACTCGCCCAGGATGGGGTTCGGCTGGAGGCAGGTGGTGATGAAGTAGTCGGGGTGCACGAGCATGCCGAGCGGGATGGTGTCGTAGGCGCGCTCGCCACCCACACGCTCGATGATGGGGATGTCCACGATCACGTGGGTGAGTTCGTCCTCCGCGTCGATGCGGGACTTCTCCTCGGCGTCCAGAGGACCGCGTAGGAAGGCGAGGGGGATGCCCAACGCCTCCTTGACCCGCAGGAGTTCCTCGTCGGTGGGACTGACCAGATCTATCCAGGCGCCGGGCTCGAAGTCCTCAAGCTCCAATAGGGTGCCAGAGGCAAGGTCCGTCTTGAAGATGCTGAGCATGACTCACCCCCTTCACGGGCGACCTGCGCGCGCGGCCCGGCGAAGGCCGACGGGACGGCCTGGGTCGGCCGCGCGATGGGGGCCGTTCGGACCGCCTGCCGGAGGACCGGCGCGTCACTGACATGACCCGTGCATTCTCTCACGAACCTGTTGGTGACGCTACGAGAGCAGCGCGGCGCCGCAGGCAGCTAGATCGGGCCGAACACCTGGAGTCCCTCGACCCGCGCCGCCTGGTTCAACCGGCGGTCGTAGCACGCGAAGACAGGGTAGGCGAGTCGGGATGTCGCGACCACCTCGGCTTCGCCTATTAAAGCAAGCACGTCCTCGGACGCCTCCTCGGTGACGTACGCCTTGATGAGGGCGCTGGTATCGACGTAGAGGGTCATGGGCCGCGGATCAGGGATGGGGCGCGGGCCACGGGCCGGACGTCACGGGTCGCGCCGGTCCTCGAGCACCGTGTCGGAGATCGGGGGACCGTCCGCCCGGACCCCCCGCAGACCCACCGGCATAGTGTCTCCTGTGTCCCGCCTGAGAACCTGACTAGGTCATAATAGTGTGGCTATACAGGTCATATGTCCATGGGCAATCGGATCACCTGGGCTGACTTCAGACCGTTCTGGCTGACGAAGAAGACGTCCACCGAGCGGCGCGCGGTGTTGAAGTGCACCACTAGGGATCCGATGAGGAGCTGTCGGCTCGTCTCGTAGGGCTGGGAGTCGAACACCTCGTAGCCGCTCGAGGGGTTGTTGGTGATGAACACCGCCGGGGCCGTCGGCGAAGGGTCGGCCAGGATCGATGCGCTGTTGAGGATGGCATCGGAGTGGGGGCCGCCGGCCCGGGGATTGATGTAGCGCGCCGCACCCTCGGCCTGCCCGAGCACGTCCTCCAGTTGATTGCTCAGGTACTGCTCCGGGTCGCCGTCGCCCGCCGGATGGTACGTGTCGTCCAATCCTTGGAGCATCTCCTCTTCGACCAGAGCCGCCGGGTTGCGCATATTTCCGTCAAGCACCGCGTTCACGCTCGTGTGGCGCAGAGTCGGCATGCCAACCAACGCGACCACCGCGACGATCGCGACGATGACGAGCATCTCCATGGCGCCGAAGCCACCACTACGACAACGTTTGGAGCAGGAAGAGTCGAGGCTTCGAGGAAGTCGGCGGGAGGGCATGACAGACGCCCCCATCACTCCGAGACGCCCCGTTGGAGGTTCTCTCGACCGACTCGGGCGAACTCCGCATAACCCGCCCACGCGAAGAGGATCCACGACAGCATGTACGCCGCGTCGCACAATCCGCCGGCCTGAAGTGCGCCGTGTATGGTCTGGTATCCGAATATGACATCGGCGCCAAGGCCCACCATGAGCCCGGCGCCCAGTACCCAGAGCGAACCCTGGATGCGGTGCTCGCCCCTGCGGACGAGGAGCGCGGCCAGGCCGCCGAGAAGAAGCAGGTCCCCCATGGGGTAGCCGGCGGAGAGCACGTAGGCCAGAAGGTCGTCTCGGGGGGATCCGAGCATCGGGACGAGGTAGACGTATGTCACCATCGCGGCCCCCGCTGCGATAAGGACTATCAAGTTCACCGACAGACGCCCGAGTCGTGCGCGCTCGCTGCCCCGGCCGGGCAGGCAGATCAGACCGGCGAACATCAGCGGGTAGTAGACCAAGTAGCCCGCGTCGGCGAGAGAAGGAAAGGGCGTGATGCCAAGCACGTTCTGGTAGTAGAAGTACAAGAAGTCGCCTGCGAAGAAGCAGCCGAAACTGATGGAGAGTAGCTCCCAAGCTGTCCTCGCTCGCGGGTCGAGCCGACGGCGCGCGGCGCTCCATGTGACAAGTGTGGCCGCCAACCCCACGGGGAGGATCCCCAGGTTCGAGTAGAGGGAACGTTCCGCCACGTGTCCCCAGTTGATAAGCACCTCGAGGAGATACACGGCGCACAGTACGGTGGCGGCAATGATCGTGAGGTACCACGGGCGTGCGATCGCGCGCTTGGCCGCCTTGACAAGCGCTTGCGACCGATGCGAGGCGCTTGTCTCCACTCCCACGATCCGCGACCTCCGGCTTCCGACCTCGGACCAGGCTTCCGACTTCCTACCTGGGTGACCGCCCGTCCGCGTGACTCGTAGGATGTTGAGCGGCCAACCACCTATCGGGTGTTCGGAGCGCGGGCTTGAGCCCCGTGAGAGGGAGTGCCGACGAGGCCGGCCGCGGAGCTCGTGCACCGCCCCATTCTCGGGCCCGGCTGCGGCTGAAGGCCCCACCCCCGCTTCTTCCGAAGCCCCCGACCCGATGTTAGTATGAGCCTCGGCGCCGCCGGCCGGCGGCGCCGAGGCTCGGAAGACGAGGCTACACCTATGCGACCCACCCTGACCGCGATCGAGCGCGACCTACGCGGGCTCCTGCGAGGAGACGTGGAGTTCGACGCTGTGACCCGGCACCTTTACGCCAC
>DASRMJ010000329.1:0-16366 GCA_035647995.1 Thermoleophilia bacterium
GGACACACGCTCCTTGTGCGCGTGGACGGACCGGCGGCCTTCACGGTACTCGGTCAGACCCTCGACGATGCCGCCGGTGAGGCGTTCGACAAGGGCGCCCGCCTTCTCGGACTCGGCTATCCCGGCGGAAGGGAGCTGGACATGCTCGCCGAGACCGGAGACGCAGCCGCGTACGACTTCCCGATCGGGCTGAAGCGCTCGAGCAGTCTCGACTTCTCTTTCTCCGGCGTCAAGACCTCGCTCTTCTACCTTCTTCGCTCCTGGTCCGCGGAGGAGCGCGCCGAGCGTGCCGCCGATGTGGCGGCGTCGTATCGTCAGGCGGTGGTGGAAGCTCTGGTCTCCAAGCTGTTCGCGGCGGCAGACAGGGAAGCGGTGCCCGCGATCGCGATCGGCGGCGGGGTCGCGGCGAACTCGTTGCTGCGGCGGCGCCTGGCGGCGGAAGGGCCGGCGCGAGGTCTGCACCTGGTATTGCCGCCTCTCAAGTACTGTACGGACAACGCGGCGATGATCGGAGCGGCCGCGTTGTCGGGCCCGGTGCTTCCTTTCCCGGAGTACCTGGCGCTGGAGGCCTCGGCGTCGCTCCCTCTGTGGGTGACTCCCAGGGGCGATACGCCCCGCTTCTCCCCCAACCGGTAGCGGTCCCCCGTTTGACATTTTCTGAGTGGGGGCATATCATGTCGCACAGATTGGCACTCTCCTTGCGAGAGTGCCAATTGTGACGTTACGAGTGCATCGGCGCCGAATGGGCGACGGCTCAGAGCAAAGGATGACAGGAGGGTTCGTGCATGAAAATCGTGCCGCTTGAGGACAGGGTCGTAGTCAGGGTCCTGGAAGAAGAAGAGAAGACGGCCAGCGGTATCGTTCTGCCGGATACGGCGAAGGAGAAGCCGCAGAAGGCCAAGGTAGTGGCAGTAGGTCCCGGTCGCTACGACGACGGCGCCCTGGTTCCCATGGGCGTGGCCGAAGGTGACACCGTCATCTTCAGCAAGTACGGGGGCACCGAAGTCAAGATCGATGGCGGCGAGGTGCTGATCCTGCGCGCGTCGGACATCCTGGCGAAGGTCGAGTAGTAGCAGCACGATGATGGATGGCGCTGCCGAGCCGGACGACACCGCGCTGAGTGGACAGGCCCGGGGCGCGCAGGTACAGAGCAGCTAAGGAGGCTGACAGACTCATGGCAAAAGAGATCAAGTACGGCGAGGATGCCCGCAGGGCCCTCGAGCGCGGCGTGAACCAACTCGCCGACGCGGTAAAGATCACTCTCGGTCCCAAGGGCCGGTACGTGGTGCTCGACAAGAAGTTCGGCAGCCCGACGATCACGAACGATGGTGTGACCATCGCCCGGGAGATCGAGCTCGAGGACGTATTCGAGAACCAAGGCGCCCAACTGGTGCGCGAAGTGGCCACCAAGACCAACGACATCGCCGGTGACGGCACCACCACCGCTACGGTGCTGGCGCAGGCCATCGTACGCGAAGGCCTCAAGAACGTGGCTGCCGGTGCCAACCCGATGGCCATCAAGCGCGGCATCGAGAAGGCTGTTACGGCTGCAGTCGATGCGATCAAGGCTCAGTCCAAGGAGATCACCGGCAAGTCCGACATCGCTCGGGTCGCCACCATCTCCGCCGACGACTCCGAGATCGGCGACGTCATCGCCGATGCCATCGAGAAGGTGGGCAAGGACGGCGTTGTCAACGTCGAGGAATCCAACACCTTCGGCATGGACCTGGAGTTCACGGAAGGTATGCAGTTCGACAAGGGTTACCTCTCGCCGTACTTCGTCACCGACCCGGAGCGGATGGAAGCGGTGCTCGAGGATCCCTTCATCCTGATCGCCAACCAGAAGATCGGTTCGGTTCAGGACCTGCTTCCCGTGCTCGAAAAGACCGTCCAGTCCGGTAAGTCGCTGCTGCTCATCGCCGAGGACGTCGAGGGCGAAGCCCTGGCCACGCTCGTTGTGAACAAGCTTCGCGGCACGTTCACGGGCATCGCAGTCAAAGCCCCGGGCTTCGGCGACCGTCGCAAGCGTATGCTTGAAGACATCGCCATCCTCACGGGCGGCGAGGTCATCACCGAGGAACTGGGTCTCAAGCTCGAGAACACCCAGACCACTCAACTTGGTCACGCCCGCAAGATCGTGGTGACGAAAGACAACACCACCATCATCGACGGTGCCGGCGACGTGGAGCAGATCAAGGGCCGAATCAACCAGATCAAGGCCGAGATCGAGAATACCGACTCCGACTTCGACCGCGAGAAGCTGCAAGAGCGCCTGGCCAAGCTGGCCGGCGGCGTTGCGGTGGTCAAAGTAGGCGCGGCCACGGAGACCGAGATCAAAGAGAAGAAGCACCGTGTAGAGGACGCCCTTTCGGCGACTCGTGCGGCTCTCGAAGAAGGCATCATCCCCGGCGGCGGCGTTGCACTGGTTCTGGCCATCCCGGCCGTCCAGGCTGTAGAAGCTTCCGGCGACGAGAAGACCGGCGTGAACATCATCGCGCGCGCCCTCGAAGAGCCTCTTCGTCAGCTGGCCAACAACGCCGGCCTCGAAGGCTCGGTCGTGGTCAACGAGGTAAAGGTGCGCGGCAAGGGCATCGGCCTCAACGTCGCCACGGGCGAGTACGAGGACATGATCGGCGCCGGTATCATCGATCCGGCCATGGTCACGCGCTCTGCTCTGCAGAATGCGGCTTCGATCGCCAAGAACATCCTGACCACCGAAGTCATCGTGGCCGACAAGCCCGAAGAGTCCGGTGGCATGGGCGGCATGGGCGGCGGCGGCATGGGCGGCATGGGCGGCATGATGTAAGAAACCCACTCGCGAGCATCCCTCGGCACCAAGCGTCGAGCGATGTTACCGATGTGGTCCTGTGGGGGCCGCGACCGTCTCGGTCGCGGCCCCCACTGTCGTTCCGGGCCAGGCACGGCCCTGGGCGTCCCTGGCCCCGAGCCGTGCCTGGCCCAGCGCCGTCCGAAGCGGTAGTGATACACTTGGTCGTGCTACCAGCGTCGTACGCACAAGACCTGAACTTGGCTGGACGAGAGAGTCGCTTTCGGCCGGAGAAAGGAGTGCCGCGTGAAGGAACAGGCGGAGAAAGCCTTCAAGGAGATGCTCGAGATCTCCACTGACCTGGACAAGGCCGTCCTCTATTCTGGTGAGGAGGCAGTGGTGTCGAACTTCCCCGACGGTCTCCAGGCGACGATGGTCAAGAAGGCCAAGGAGTTGTCGGCGGCGGGCGCCGTTCGGGCCGCGAGTATGGGATCCGCGCCGTTGACCCAGATGGTGGTGGAGAGTGCCGGAGGCACGGTCTTCCTGGTGCACGAGCCTCAGGACGACGGCCTGGGGATGCTCGCCACGGCCAAGAAAGATAGTCGCATCGGACTTGTCTTCTACGATTTGAAGACCTGTATCCGTGACGCACAGGAGGTCGACGAAGAGCCGATCGACGAAGAGCCGATCGACGAAGGGCCGGAAGCGGATGCCGGAGCGGAGGTGGAGGCGTAATGAAGAAGCTGCTTAAGTTCTTCGGCTTCGTGTCGATCCTCGGCTCCGCGGCCGTTGGCGTCTACTACTTTTTCTTTATGCGCAAGAAGAAGCCGTCAGTGGAGCTCTACTTCGACGATGGATCCATGTTGGCGTTCGACGAGAGCGCTTCCGAAGCCGGCGAGTTCCTAGCGTTGGCCGACGATGTCCTTGCCCTCAGTCCGGTGATCGGCTGAAGCGTCTGCAGCCGATCGGCCTTGTGCCCAGTCTTGGATGGGTAGCGTGAGCGGGCAATCGCCGGGATTGACTCCCGCGCTGGCCGACGTTGTGTTGGCGCGCGTCCTGCGTCACGGCGGCGACTACGCGGAGATCTTCGCCGAGGACAGATCCTCCCTGTCGGTCCGATTGGACGACCGGCGCCTGGAGGAGGTCTCCTCGGGCGTCGACCGGGGCGCTTCGATACGCCTGGTGAAGGGGCCCACTACGTCGTGCGGCTATGTGGACGCCCTGGATGAAGGGTCCCTCATAGGACTCGCCGATCGCCTGAGTGCCGGCGTGAGTGGCGGGCCCTTGCTGCCGGTCTCGCTCAACGCATTGCAGCCGTTGCCACGCCGGCAGGCGGGCGGCGACCCGGCCGCCATGCCTGCCCCCGTCAAGGCCGACATGTTGAGGGCGGTGGATGCAGCAGCCCGGGGGCGGTCCGCGGAGGTGCGTCAGGTCGCGGCCGGCTACTCCGAGAGCAGGCAACGCATCTGGGTCGCCGGGTCGAGGGGCGTGTTCGCTCACGACGATCGCACCCGGATGGTGCTCAGCGTGAACGTAGTGGCCCAGCGGGGGGATGTCATCCAGACGGGCCGAGAGACTCTGTCCGGCACCACGGGGTTCGGGCTGTTCGAAGACGGCTCTCCTGTGCTGGCGGCTCTGGAGGCCACGGAGAAGGCCCTGGTCATGCTCGAATCCCGGCCGGCTCCCAGTGGTCGCATGCCGGTGGTGCTCGCCAACGGGTTCGGGGGCGTGCTCTTCCATGAAGCCTGCGGGCACGGCCTGGAAGCCGACTACATCGTCAAGAAGACGAGCATCTGGGAAGGCAAGCGTGGCACCAGGGTGGCCGAGCCGTTCGTGACCGCGCTCGACGACGGCGTCACGCCCGGGCTGTGGGGCAGCAACTCCATCGACGACGAGGGGACGAACACCGAGGCCACGGTCGTGATCGAGGAGGGTGTTCTCACCGGCTACCTCACCGACCTGCTCCGGGGGGAGAGACTCGGGATGGCATCGACGGGGAACGGCAGGCGCCAGGGCTTCCGGCACCTGCCCTATCCGCGCATGACGAACGCCTACTTCGCCGCGGGCGCCGTCACCGTCGCCGACTTGATCGCCGACACTCCCAGGGCCTTCTACGCCAAGAGCCTTTCGGGTGGCCAGGTCGATCCGGCAACTGGGGACTTCGTGTTCGGCGTCTCCGAGGGCTACCTGATCGAAGGCGGGCGTGTGGGACCGGCGGTGCGTGGGGCTACTCTCATCGGCAACGGAGCCGAGGTCCTGCGTTCCATCGACGCGATCGCTGATGACTTGGTGGTCAAAGCCGGGATGTGCGGCAAGGAGGGCCAGGCGGTTCCCGTGGGCACCGGCCAGCCCACGTTGCGCATCCGAGAGTTGACCGTCGGCGGGACGGCGGTGTGATGGGCCGGAGCGATCCCGCAGATCTGGTGGTTGTCGGAAGGGACGTTCTTCGGCGTGGGAAGCGCTTCCCGGGGTGCCTTGAGGTGTTCGTGGAGCACTCGGAGACGACTTCCATCAAGGCCTACCAAGGTGAGGTCGAATCGCTGGTCACAGCTACGCCGCGTGGACTCGGTGTGCGGTATGTGGAGGGATCGCGCTGCGGCTACGCATATACCGGCGACTTCTCATCGTCTGGCCTCGACCTGGTGGTGTCCATGGCGGTCTCGAACGCCGCCGTCTCCGACGCGGACGAGTCCGTCGCGCTCCCCGAGGCGCCTTCGGCCTATCCCGAGATCCCCGGCCTGTGGCGGCCGGCCCTGCTCGACACGCCGATGGAGAAGAAGATCGACTTGGCGCTCGAGGCAGAGCGTGTCGCGCTGGCCTCGCCGCACATTGAGACCGTCGAGGAGAGCAGCTACGTGGATCAGGCCTCGCGCGTGGCCATCCTCTCGAGCCGCGGGGTGGAGGTCTACGGCGGGCAGACGTTCTGCTACGTGTATCTCTCTGCCCACGCCCGCAGCGGCGACGAAGTGCAGACCGGCCTCGGCTTCGAGACCGGCCGCGAGCCGAGCGAACTCGATGCCTCCGCCGCCGGCCGGGAAGCGGCCCGCAAGGCCGCCGCTCTTCTCGGGGCCCGTCCCCATCCCACCGGGCGCTACACGGTGGTGCTCGATCGAGAGGTGGCTGCGGCCGTGATCGGGATCGCGGCGCAGGCATTGAGCGCCGACGCTGTGCAGAAGGGGAGGTCGCTCTTCGCCGGACGGGTGGGACAGCGCGTGGCCGCCGACGCCTTCACACTGGTGGATGACGGCCTGCACCGCGACGGAATGGAGACGGCGCCTTTCGACGACGAAGGAGTGCCGCGGGGGATCACCCCGCTCGTGGAGAACGGCCTGCTCCGCGGCTTCCTGCACGACACACGCACCGCTGCGCGCGCAGGCGGCGGAGTGCGCTCCACGGGCAACGCTCGGCGCGCGGGCTATCGGTCGTCACCCGGGGTCTCTCCGTCGAACTTGGTGCTGACACCCGGCCAGGGGACTCTGAGTGATCTCGTGGCGCGGGTGGAGAGCGGCGTCTACATCGTGGGGATCACGGGTCTTCACTCGGGAGCGAACCCGGTGACCGGGGAGTTCTCGGTGGGAGCGTTCGGCCACGTCATCGAAGGCGGAGCCATCGGTACGCCGGTGCGGGAGATCACGATCGCCTCCGACCTCGTCTCGCTTCTTACCAACGTGTCCGATTCGGCAGGCGACGTGCGCTGGATACCCTTCCACGGGAGCGTGTCCACGCCTTCACTGGCTATCCTCGACGTGACGGTGGCGGGCTCGTGAACAGGGCGTCTCTGGGAAGGCTCCTGGTGGCGGTGGCCTACCTGGAGGGTGACTTCGTGCTGCGCTCCGGGCGGCATAGCCGCTACTACCTCGATAAGTACCTGTTTGAGACCGAACCCAGGGTCTTGCGCGGGATCGTGAACGAGATGGCCTTGATGATCCGCAATCGCATGGCCGCCGGGGTCGTGTATGATCGGTTGGCGGCGCCGGAGCTGGGTGCGGTCTCGTTGGGGGCCGGCTTGTCGCTCGAGTCGGGCATCCCGTTCCTCATCGTGCGGAAGGGTGAAAAGGGCTACGGCACGTCGAAGGCCATCGAAGGTGCGTTTGTGCCGAGGGACCGTGTGGCCCTTGTGGAGGACATCGTGACCTCAGGCGGAGCGGCTCTGGCGGCTGTCGAGAAGTTGCGGCAGGTGGGGCTCGTGGTGGAAGATCTGTTCTGCGTGGTGGATAGGGAGGAGGGGGGCGCCGAGGCGGCTCTAGCCGCAGGATTGACCCTTCGACCTCTGTTCACGGCATCGGGACTCGGCATCGTCGTCGGCTCCGCCGACGAGCGATCCGATAGAGGCGACCCGACCGGAGGTGAGCCCGCATCCTAAGGGGATGCGCAGATGGGGTCGCATGAGCCCGTAGGTTGGGATATTCTTGTGCGGCAATAGCGGTTTTGGTAAGGTTGCGCTGGATCGAATAACTCAAGGGAGGCTACGGTGACCAAGTCTGATTTCGTAGAGAAACTCGCGGCGAAGGCTGACCTGAGCAAGAAAGACGCCGCGGCTGCGGTGGACGCTTTCGTAGACGTCGTCTCTGAAGCTTTGGCAGCGGGCGAGTCGGTGCAGTTCACCGGCTTCGGAAAGTTCTACACGCAGCAGCGCGAAGCGCGCGAAGGCATCAACCCGCAGACGAAGGCGAAGATCCAGATCGCTGCTACCACCGTCCCCAAGTTCAGCGCCGGTAGCGGTCTGAAGAGCGCCGTTCGTTAGTCCCGATCTCCCTTGTGTCTTCCTGGGCCGCCCTTCCGGGGGCGGCCCTTCTGGTTCCGGGGGGCTTGAACCGAGGCTGCTCTCTCGAACCCGATCACGACTCTCGACCTGAGGGCCCATGAAGAACTTCGCCGATCGTCTACTGGGGGCCGTGGAGGACCGCCGTTCCCATGTGGTCGTGGGCCTCGATCCCGACTACTCCTTGCTGCCGCCCGAACTCCGTACGCTTGTGCCGTCCCAGGTGGCCGACGCGGACGCTCTGGCGGAGTGCTTCGATGTGTTCCTTCGTGGCATCCTGGGCGCGGTCGCCGGGATAGCGGTGGCGGTCAAACCCCAACTCGCTTACTTCGAGGCGCTCGGCTCCGCGGGGTATGGATTGTACGAACGGATCGTCGCGGAGGCGCGCGAGCAGGGCTTCCTGGTGATCGCGGATGCGAAACGCGGCGATATCGGGAGCACGGCGGAGGCCTACGCCCGCGCACACCTGGATGTGGTCGGCGCCGACGCGGTCACCGTGAACCCGTGGTTCGGCACGGACGGCATCGAGCCGTTCATCCTTCGCACGAAGGATGACGGCCGGGGTCTGTTCGTGCTGGTGAAGACTTCGAACCCGGGGTCTGCCGAGATCCAGGACCTCGTGCTCGCCGCAGGCGGTTCCCCGGTATTCGAACACGTTGCGGGACTCGTGGATACCTGGGGCGTCGGCGCCGTGGGAGAGTGCGGATACTCGTCGGTGGGCGCCGTGGTCGGGGCGACCCACCCCGAACAGGCCGCGCGGTTGCGCGTGGCGCACCCCACCACGCCCTTCCTGGTGCCCGGTTTTGGGGCGCAAGGCGCCGGTCCTTCCCAGTTGTCAGGCATCTTCGACGCTGGCGGCACGGGCGCGGTGGTCAACTCCTCTCGGGCGATCCTGTATGCCTACCGCGCCCGGGGCGGAGACTGGCGGGCTGCGGCCCGCGACGAGGCCGAGGAGATGAGGCGCGCGCTGTGGGCCGTGGCTCATGGGGGCGGAGAGTCGTGAGCGGGGCTGTCGGACGGGTCCTGGCGCCTTTGGCGGCGCTGGCCTTGGTTGTCCTTCTGGTTTCGCTCGTCGGTGGTAGCGATCTTCTGGCAGGCGTCGACCGCCCCGAAGGCCCGGAGACCCCTGAGACCTCGCGCACCACGATCATCTACCTGACCGAGCCCGGGGGCAACCAGGCCGATGCGGGGGCAGGCGCCGGCGCCGGCAGCGCCGGCGGGGCTTCCGTGTCTGCTCCTGGGTCCGACTCCTCCGCGACGGCGGGCTCTGAAGGCGCGTCGACGGGTGGTGCGGCCAGTGGTGCGACGGGCGGTGCGGCGAGCAGCACCACGGGTTCGCAGTCCACGGGCGTTTCGACCGATCCGGCGGCGCAGGAGACCACCTACACGGTCCAGGCCGGCGACACTCCCTACTCGATCGGCCTCGCCTTCGGCGTGTCGACCCAGGAACTCATGCGTGCGAACGGCATCTCCGACCCCACGAACCTCCAAGTGGGAACGGTGTTGGTGATACCGGCGAAGTGATCGTGGGGGGCGCGCGGGTCGGTGGGTGGGGTAGTCACGGCACGCCCAGCGCCGGACCGATCGATCACTACGCGGCGGGCGTTGCTCCAGAGCGGCCGCCCGCAGCCCTTCGCACGGCTTTCACCGCGAAGAGTCCGAGGGTCAGCAGGGGGTTCCCCAAGAAGCTCACGTGACACGCTCCCAAATCGAGGTGGCGTCGCCGCCCCGAGCGCAGAAGGTGCGGCTGGGAATCCATCGAGATCATCCGTTCGCGCCCGGCCGTGCGGGTGCCGACCCACAGGAACACTCGTGTGGGTCGGATCTCCGCTCCGCCTATGCGTCCCGCGGTGACGGCGAGGGCTCTCTCCTGATGGCGCACGGCGATCTCATCCACCCGATAGCGCTCCGGCAGACCTTGGCCCATCGGTCACAACCTGCGCAGGTGGTCGTAGGTGAAGATCAGGACCACGTCAAGGAGCAGGGTTATCAAGGCCTCGACGAGGAGCTGGCTCACGACGAACAGGGGGAAGACCCCGTCGGCGGACTGGTAGTAGCGATCGAACAGCGCGAAGGACCCGGACCACAGCAGAAGCGCGACCAGATAGATGGGGATCACCATCATCCAGCCGCGGCGCAGCAGCTTGATGCTGCGTTTGGCCGCGGCGATCGGAGAGAGACTCTCGAACACCAGGGCGTAGTCGCCGAAGACCAGCAGGATCGCCAAGGGTAACACCGCGAGAGAGAGGGCCTGGCCGGCGGCCGATTCGACAGCCACCAAGTACGGCACGATGTAGAACACCGCGTAGGTGAAGGCGTAGAACTGCGCCAGACGCACGAACTCGCCGGTCGACCGAGGTGAGCGCGGGTAGGAGGAACCGGCGATCGCGCGGAAGTAGGGTGCCCTCACAGCGGCGGACAACAGGCAGATCGCGGCCCCGGCCAGAAGAGCGATGAGCGCATGGTCGAGGCCGCCGGCGAGATCACCGATGTGCTCTTGGAGGAAGGTCCAGCGAGTGAAGTCGGTCTGGGCGAACTCGGAGAAGCTCAGCCTGCCGCCGACGGATGCGTAGACCGCAAAGAAGGCTACGACGTTGATGACCCCTAGGATCAAGGGGTAGACGAAGAGTAGCTGCTTGTGCGTGAGTCTCGCCCACGCGCTGCGCAAGGCCTGGATGATCGCACGACCTCCGTGGCTGTTCGGTGGGTCCCCGCGGTCGCGAGTATAGCACCGGCCGTGTGCGCTTCACCGGGCCGGTCTGCCCGTCGCGGTCGGGCGTTCCGCTTGGGCATTGGTGGCGGGTGAGGTCCTCCAAGGCCTGGGGGAGCGAGGGCCCATGCTATACTCCTGCCCATGGATCGGAGAACTACGCGCCGGGTGGGAGCCACCCTTCTACTGCTCCTGTGGCTCCTCCTTGGCGGATCCGGTTTCCCCGGGGCTCCCGGCGCCACCGAAGCCCTGTCCGCTACCACCACGACCGGGCAGACCGCGCAGGTTGGGCAGACCGGGTCGACGCAGCACCAAGTATCTTCCGAGGTGCTGCCCCCGGCCGCGACCCAGGATCCGAAGGCCGCCGCGGACCGCGTCCCCGCTGTGGGGGGGAAGTCGGTCATCCTAGTCAACATGGATGACGGCCGGGTCATCTACGAGAGGAACGCGGACGAGCAGCGCTCCATCGCCTCGACGACGAAGATCATGACCGGGATCATCGCGCTCGAGACGCTCCCCCTCGACAAGATAGTCACGGCGTCGGCCAAGGCGACCGACGCGGGGGAGTCCGAGATCTGGATGGAACCGGGTGAGCAGCTCTCGGTGGGCGACCTCATGAAAGCCCTCCTCGTGCGGAGCGCCAATGACGCGGCTGTGGCTCTCGGGGAAGCAGCTGCGGGGAGCCTGGATGCCTTCGTCGAGAAGATGAACGCCAAGGCGGCGGAACTCGGGCTCATCAACACACACTTCGCCAACCCTCACGGGCTCGAGGCGAAGGAGCACTACTCGTCGGCACGCGACTTGGCCAAGCTGGCGCGGTACGCGATGCAGAACGAGGAGTTCCGCAAGCTTGTGGCTACCGCGAAGGTGAACATCCCGTGGCCGGGGCGACCGTACGACCGCGTGCTCAAGAACCGCAACGACCTCGTCGGCGCCGTGCAGTTCGTCACCGGGGTCAAGAGCGGATACACGGCCAAAGCCGGGTATTGCCTGGTGGGATCGGGCGCCCGCGATGGAGCGTCGCTGGTGAGCGTCATCCTGGGCGAGGACACGAAGGCGGCTGTCGATGCCGACACGGTGAGCCTGTTGGAGTATGGGTTCACGAAGTACCGCCAGGTGTCGCTCATGGAAGAGGGAGTGCCGGTAGCCGCGATGGATGTGCCCTACCACTTCGGAGAGAAGGTCGTGTTGAAGACCGAGCGCAACCTCGTTCGCACGGTGTACAGCGACGACCCGATCACCAAGACGGTGGTGGTGCAAGACCGTCTGGTGCTCCCAGTGAGCCAAGGCCAGGTGCTCGGGAAGATCACCTTCGCCACCGGCACGGCCGTGGCCGGCGAGGTCGACCTGGTGTCCGACCGGGCGATCGAGGCACCGACGCTGCGCGTGAAACTGAGGTATGTATGGGACCGGATGATCAACTGGCTGGGGAAGGCTGTGTGAGCTTCGGATGATCCTGACAGTGACACTCAACGCCGCCGTCGACCGCACGCTGACGGTGCCGAACTTCGAGGTGGGCTTTCGCCACCGTGCCAGCGAGACGATCACCTTGCCGGGAGGCAAGGGCATCAACGTGGCGCGGGTGGTCAAGACCCTCGGCCAGCCGGTCATCGCCACGGGTTTTGCCGGAGGGCGCACGGGTGATCGCATCATCTCCGACCTCAACCGCGAGGGGATCCTCTCTGACTTCGTGCGCATCGAGGGAGTGTCCCGCACCTCGACAGCTGTGCTCGACCCGACCACCAACCGGACCACGGAGATCAACGAGTACGGGCCGGACATCTCGCCCCGCGAGTTGGAACTTATGCTGGAGAAGATCGACTACCTGATGAAGGCCGCCGACCTGGTGATAGTGGCGGGGAGCCTCCCGAGCGGTCTGCCCACCTCGTTCTACGGGGAGCTGATACCGCGCGTGCGCGCCGCCGGCGTGCCGGTGCTGTTCGACACGTGGGGCGAGGCTCTGCGTCTGGGCATCAAGGCGAGCCCGGACGTCGTCTTCCCGAACCAGGTCGAGGCGGAGATGGTGGTGGGCTACGAGTTCAGCAGCAATGAGGACTTCATACGGGCCGCCGAGAATCTGCGCGACTTGGGCGCCCGCTCGGCCGTCATCAAGTCGAAGATGGGGTGTGTAGCGAAGATCAAGTACAACGGCGACGTCCACACACTGATGGGCAAAGCTCCCAAGGTGGAGGCCGTGTCCACCGTCGGGTCGGGAGACTCCATCGTGGGTGGCTACGCCGCCAAGTTGCTCGAAGGGGCTCCTCCTGAAGACTGCCTGAGGTTCGGCCTGGCGTGCGCCGCCGCCAACGCGCTTCGACCGGGGGCCGGCGTCTTCGATCCGAACGACGCCGCCCGACTGGCGCCCGGTGTGGAGATGGAGGAGGTATGAGCGGGATGACGGGTCGTGACGAACCCCCGCACAAGGTCCTGGTGCTCGACTTCGGGGGCCAGTATGCGCAGCTGATCGCGCGCAGAGTGCGCGAGTGCCGCGTGTATTCGGAGCTGATGCCTTTCGACACGCCGCTCTCCGAGCTCATGGCGGCCGATCCTGCGGGCATCATCCTCTCCGGCGGGCCGCGAAGCGTCAACGACGCCGGCGCGCCCGTGCCCGATCCCGGGATCCTCGAGCTGGGGGTGCCGGTGCTGGGCATCTGTTACGGGCTCCAGCTGCTCAGCAAGCTGAGCGGCGGTGTCGTGGCACGCACCGACCGGGCGGAGTACGGCGGCATGGACATCGAGGTGGTCGCCGACAGCGCTCTCTTCGAGGATTTGCCCCGCGATCAACCTTCGTGGATGAGTCACGGCGACGCGGTGCTCGAGACACCTCCGGGATTCACGCTCACAGCCCGCAGCCGGTCGCTGCCGGTCGCGGCGGTAGAAGATGTGCGGCGGCATCTCTACGGCGTGCAGTTCCACCCTGAGGTGAGGCACACCCGGCACGGACAGGACATTCTCAAGAACTTCCTCTACCGGATCTGCGACATCGCTCCCACGTGGACGCCGGTGTCGATCATCGAAGACGCGGTGGCCCGTATCCGCGAGCAAGTGGGTGACGGTCGCATCATTTGCGGACTCTCGGGCGGGGTGGACTCGGCTGTGGCCGCCCTCCTCACCTACAAGGCGGTGGGTGACCAACTCACCTGCATCTTCGTCGATCACGGGCTGATGCGTAAGGACGAAGGCGAACAGGTGGAGAGCGCGTTCGGATATCACTTCCACGTGCCGCTGGTGCACGTGCGCGCGCAGGAGCGCTTCATCACCAAACTGGCGGGCGTCCAGGACCCCGAGACCAAACGCAAGATCATCGGGGAGGAGTTCATCCGCACGTTCGAGGCGGAGGCGCGACGCCTGGGCGACGTCCGCTTCCTGGTGCAGGGGACACTCTACTCCGACGTCATCGAGTCGGGGACGCGTGACGCCGCCAAGATCAAGTCGCACCACAACGTGGGCGGCCTGCCCGAGGACATGGACTTCGATCTGGTGGAGCCACTGCGGATGCTCTTCAAGGACGAAGTGCGCGTCGTGGGCGAGGAGTTGGGGCTGCCCGACTCCATGGTGTGGCGCCAGCCCTTCCCGGGTCCGGGGCTCGCCATACGCATCATCGGTGACGTCACCGAAGAGCGCCTCCACATCCTTCGTGAGGCCGACGCCATCATCCTCGACGAGGTGCGGAAGGCGGGTCTCTATAGGGAGCTGTGGCAGTCGTTCGCGGTGCTCCCCGCCATCCGCAGTGTGGGCGTCATGGGCGACGAACGCACCTATGCCTACCCTATCGTCATCAGGGCGGTCACTTCCGAAGACGCGATGACGGCCGATTGGGCCCGTCTGCCCTACGAACTGTTGGAGCGCATCTCCAGCCGTGTGATCAACGAGGTGCCCGGTGTGAACCGGGTGGCCCTCGACGTCTCAAGCAAACCTCCCTCCACCATCGAGTGGGAGTAAGGAGCACCATGACCGACGAAACGATGCGACCGGAGGATCATGACGAGGGCGAAGACGCGCCCGAGGTCATCATGGTCACCGGCCCCGAGGGTGAAGACGCGCGTCTCGAGCCGAATGAGGATCTCGACGTCGACCTGGAAGCGCGTGGAATCGCTGATCTTCCGGCCGACGAGACCACCGATCCGGAGTCTCAGGAGGGTCCACGTGCTCTCGGCGTCCCCGTGCGTACGCAGCCGAGGGAGCGGAGCACCGACGACAAGTTGGAGCTGATCCACCGGCACACTCTTCTGGCCGCGGCCACCGCCTCGGGTATGAAGGCCGAGGATATCCGCCTCCTGGACGTTCACGAACTGGTGAGCTACACGGACTTCCTGCTCATCTGCACCGGCCGCTCGGCTCGGCAGACGGGACGGATAGCCGAGGAGATCGCCCTCAAGTTAAAGCAGGAGTTGGGCCTCATCCCCAGCAGCGTGGAGGGCGAGCGCCCCGGCGAGTGGGTGCTGCTGGACTATCTGGACTTCATCGTGCACGTGTTCACGCCCGAGGCCCACGACTTCTACCGGCTCGACGTTCTGTGGAAGCAGGCGCCGACGGAGATCATCGAGTAGAAGGGGCGGAACCGGACTCGGCGGCGCCCCGGCGTGGCGGCGCCTCCGACCTCGGCCGGCCCCGTGGGCCAGGCAGGTTGCGCGGTGCCGGCGCCCCGGGCGTGGCGTGGTGGCAGATGGTGCCCACCACGCCCCGTGCGGTTGTTGCACGGCTCCCGGACAGTCGGTATACTCCACCCCCGCTTGACGTGGGGGTATAGCTCAGTTGGGAGAGCGCGACGCTGGCAGCGTTGAGGCCAGGGGTTCGAGTCCCCTTACCTCCACCATAAGTCTCTTACTCAAACCATGTGCCAAGGAAAACACCGCTCGGCACCTGGCAGGACGGTCTGAGGCGTTCGATTTAGGAACGAGCCCACTCAATTGAGTGGGCTCGTTCGCGTTCTCGGAGACCTCCGATTGTTCGTGGCGACAGGCAGAGCGTAGTCCCGGTCCGAACAACATGTCGAACGGGGGCGCGAGTTCGGGTTCTAGACTGGCGTCCGAGTTGACCAGGATTCGCTTGAAGAAGGCCTGGTTGAACTGTTTCTTGATGTGAGCGGGTGCCGTCTTGTACGCCAGAGCGCAGTTCACGGTGAGATCGAGCGCGGCCTGGAGGTTGTGCTCGATGACATCGAAGTGAACGTTTGAGGCGTCGAGCTTGCGTGCGGTTTCGAGCAGTCCGGCAGCGATACGATCCTGCTCCCGTTTGAGCAGTTCGAGCGGGATGGCCCCCTCGTAGTGGGCCTGCATGAGCTTGTCGCGCTCGCGCTCTAACTTCTCGCGCTGTCGTCGTACATCGCGCAGCTCGGCTTCCGAATCGGCCCGCACCATCTTCAGCTCCTCGACGAGCAAGGTCTCGACTTTGAGGCGAAAATCCGGGTCGAGCGCGATGTTCGCATAATGTTCCTCGATGCGTGCTTCCACCTCGTCGATGAGAACTGCTTTCTGACGACAGTCGGTGCGCTTACTGTGCCGCCCCGAGCAGATGAAGTAGGGGTAGTAGACGCCCGAGCGGGACTTGGATATCTG
The DNA here is from genome assembly GCA_035647995.1 of Thermoleophilia bacterium. Lineage (GTDB taxonomy): Bacteria > Actinomycetota > Thermoleophilia > RBG-16-64-13 > RBG-16-64-13 > JAHJSA01. Next base: position 15,798 of record DASRMJ010000329.1, read on the forward strand.
CACGAGCAGCCTGGACCCGCAGATCCCGCAGTAGACGGTGCCCTTCAGGAAATGAGGATGGTCTCTGGTACGTTCTCCGTTGACGTGGGCGGCGAGCATGTCTTGGACGGCCTGCCACGTCTGCTCATCGATCAGCGGCTCATGTTTGCCGGGGTGCAGTGCACCTTGGAATGGGACACAACCCTTGTAGTACGGGTTGACCAGCAGCTTGTTGAGTTTGGCCGCGTTGACGGGCACGGATGGGACGCGCGGAGTGGCAAGGGTAGCCAGCCCGCGGTCGGCGAGGTGCTCGGCCAGCGCGGCGATAGTCCAGTCACCGGTGGCATAGAGTGAGAAGCCTAGGCGTACGAGTGGTGCACGCTCTTCGTCCACCGTGACGGTGCGCATCTCGCGGCCTTCGCTGTCCGTGGTGCGAATGTTGCGGTAGCCCAGCGGCGCTCGACTGACGGTGCCGCCGCCACGGACCTTCTGGGTCATTCCCTTGACGACCTCGTTGGCGAGGTTTCGGGAGTAGAACTCGGCGATGGATGACATGATGCCGTGCAGCAGCATGCCGGACGGAGTCTGGT
>DASRMJ010000330.1:0-4645 GCA_035647995.1 Thermoleophilia bacterium
GAGGAAGCGACGCGCCCCCCACCCCTGGCGGGCGCCCAGGCCGTCGAGGTCGCCCGCCAGGGGTGGGGGGCGCGTCGCTTCCTCTCGCCCGCTTCCTTGCGCAATGCGCTCGCCATCGACGCGGCGCTGGGTTGCTCCACCAACACAGTCCTCCACCTGCTGGCCATCGCCAACGAGGCCGGCATCGAGTTGCCCATCGAGGCCTTCAACGAGGTCTCGGCCGCGACTCCGCACATCGTGAAGCTCTCGCCCTCGGGTTCCGACCACATGGAAGACCTCGAGCGCGCCGGCGGCATCATGGCCGTCGCTCGGCGGCTCGCGGAAGGCGGCTTGGTCGACGGTTCCGTGCCCACGGTGTCGGGCGGCTCGTTGGCCCACCAATACGACGCCGTCTCGATCCGCGATGCCGACGTCATCCGGCCGCTGGACCAGGCCTACGGGGCCACGGGCGGCTTGGCCGTGCTCTTCGGGAACCTGGCTCCGGGCGGCGCCGTGGTCAAGGAGGCAGCGGTGCTTCCCGGTATGCTGCAACACCGGGGCCCGGCGATGGTCTTCGACGACGAAGCGTCGGTGGTCGCCGCCATCGAGGCCGACGAGATCGCGGCCGGGTGCGTCGTGGTCATCCGCTACGTCGGCCCCAAAGGGGGGCCGGGCATGCCCGAGATGCTCACCCCAACGTCGGCCTTGGCCGGCGCGGGTCTCGACGATCGCGTGGCGCTGATCACAGACGGGCGCTTCAGCGGCGCCAGCCGCGGAGCCAGCATCGGTCACGTGGCGCCCGAAGCCGTCGACGGAGGGCCCATAGCCCTCGTCCGGGAAGGCGACATCATCAGTATCGATATCCCTGCACGTCAGGTCACGTTGGAGGTCTCGGACTCCGACTTGGCGAAGAGGAGAGTGGCCTGGTCACGTCCGGAGCGACAGCTCAGCGGCGTGCTGGCCCGCTACGTAACCCAGGTGTCAGGGGCCGACCGCGGGGCGGTACTTACCCCCGGCGGTCGCGACGCCGGCAGCTAGGAGGGGCACTCCGGCAGGAGTCCACTTCGTTGGTCCGGTCGGCGTCATACGCTCCGGCGCCCCTGCAGAGGATCACCTCCGTCGATACTGGAATCCCGAGAGAAGAGGCTTGTTCCGCGATGAACTCAGCGATAGCGATACTGGAGTCCCTCAAGCGTGAGGGCGTCGACGTGGTCTTCGGCTACCCCGGGGGGAGCGTGATCCCGCTCTATGACGCCCTCTACGACTTCGACCTCGATCACATACTCACGCGACACGAACAGGGTGCGGCGCACGCGGCCGACGGCTACGCCCGCGCCTCGGGCAAGGTGGGCGTCTGCATCGCCACCTCCGGCCCCGGCGCCACGAACCTCACCACCGGCATCGCCAACGCCTACCTCGACAGCGTGCCTCTGGTGGCGATCACCGGCCAGGTGCGCCGGCCTCTCATCGGCACCGATGCCTTCCAGGAGGCCGATGTCACCGGCATCACCCTGCCCATCGTGAAGCACAGCTACCTCGTCAAGCGCGCGGAAGACCTTCCCGCGATCATTCACGAGGCGTTCTACATCGCCGGCACCGGTCGCCCCGGCCCGGTGGTGGTGGATATTCCGGTGGACCTCACCACCATGGACCTCGACTTCGATTTCGAAGCAGCGCAGAAGATCGATCTGCCGGGATACAAGCCCACCATCAAGGGTCACCCCAAGCAGATCAAGGCGGCGGCGCAGGCTATCGCCGAAGCGCAGCGCCCGGTCATCTTTGCCGGCGGCGGCGTGATCTCGGCCAACGCCTCGGACGAACTGCGCGAGCTCGCCGTCTACGCCCACATCCCCGTCACCACGAGCCTCACCGGAATCGGATCCTTCCCCGAGGACCATGAGGAGCTCTCTCTGGGCATGCTGGGCATGCACGGCACCCGCTACGCGAACTACGCCGTCACAGGCTGCGACCTCATCCTCGGGGTCGGCGTCCGCTTCGACGACCGAGTCACCGGCAAGATCTCGACGTTCGCGCCCGGAGCCAAGGTCGTGCATATTGATATCGATCCGGCCGAGATCTCCAAGAACGTGGCCGTGGACATCCCCATCGTCGGCGATGCCAAGCGGGTGCTCGCCGATCTGCTGACGCAGTTGAAGAAGCATGAACTCTCGCCCGAGCGGCACCTCCCCTGGATGCGTCAGGTGGCCGATTGGAAGAGGGCCCATCCCATGGTCTTCAAGCAGGAAGAAGACGGCGAGATCATGCCCGAGTACGTGGTGCACATGATCTCGGAGATCACCAAGGGCGAGGCGATCATCTGCACCGAGGTGGGGCAGAACCAGATGTGGGCCGCGCAGTACTCTCGAATCAAGCATCCGCGCCACTTCATCTCGTCCGGCGGTCTGGGCACGATGGGCTTCGGCTTCCCGGCCGCGATCGGCGCCAAGGTGGCCAGGCCCGACAAGACCGTTGTCGATATCGCCGGCGACGGCTCGATACAGATGAACATCCAGGAGCTGGGCACGGCCATGAACTACCGCATCCCGGTCAAGGTGTGCATCCTCAACAACCAGTACCTGGGCATGGTGCGGCAGTGGCAGGACCTGTTCTGGAACAAGCGCTACAGCGCCACCTGCATGGCCTGCCAGCCCGACTTCGTGAAGTTGGCCGAGGCCTACGGAGCTCAGGGGTTCCGCGCCACGAAGGCGGATGAGGTCGAGGAGGTGCTTCGTGTGGCCTTCGCCTCCGACGAACCGGCTCTGATCGACTTCCGCATCAAGCGCGAGAGCAACGTGTGGCCCATGGTGCCCGCGGGCGGCTCGATAGGCGAGATGATGGGGGAGGGGGACCGATGAAGCACACGCTCTCCGTCCTGGTGGAGAACAAGCCGGGGGTGCTCACCCGGATCGCCGGACTGTTCGCCCGACGGGGCTTCAACATAGACAGCCTGGCTGTCGGCGAGACCGAGGATCCGAGGATCTCGCGCATGACCATAACCGTCGACGCCCAGGACCAGCCGCTGGAGCAGGTCACCAAGCAGCTTCACAAGCTGATCGACGTCATCAAGATCACCGACCTCGACCCGGCCACGAGCCTCGATCGCGAGCTGGTCATGGTCAAGGTCAAGGCCGACGCTGCCACGCGTTCGGAGATCATGCAGGTGGTCGAGATATTCCGGGCCAAGATCATCGACGTCTCCAGGGACGCGCTGGTGATAGAAGTCACGGGCACCCGGGAGAAGCTGGCCGCCATCATGAGCCTTTTGCGGCCGTTCGGTATCAAGGAGTTGGTGCGCACGGGTCGCATCGCGATGGACAGGGGTAGGGAACTCACGTAGGGAGGGACGGCGGCGCCGGGCGGCAAAGCCCGCCCGCGTCGCCGCTCGCTTCCGGCGTCAGAGGCAGAGTCAGCAGACACACGTCTTCAACGGGTCTTCAACAGAGACAGTCAGGGAGGAACAGATGTACTACGACAAGGACGCCGACCTCGAGCTTCTGCAAGGGAAGACGGTGGCCGTGATCGGGTACGGGAGCCAAGGTCACGCTCACGCCCGCAACCTCAAGGACAGCGGCATCTCCGTGGTGGTGGGCCTTCGTGAGGGCTCGAAGAGCGTGGGTCGCGCCCGCGAAGCCGGCCTGGAGGTGCTCTCGGTGGCCGAAGCCGCCGCCCGCGGCGACGTCGTCATGATCCTTGCTCCCGACCAGGACCAGAAGTCCGTCTACGAGACCTCGGTGCGCGACAACCTCAAAGACGGCGATATGCTCATGTTCGCCCACGGCTTCAACATCCATTTCGGGCAGATCGTTCCTCCGGCCGGTGTCGACGTGACCATGGTCGCCCCCAAGGGTCCCGGTCATCTGGTGCGGCGCACCTACACCGAGGGTGGCGGCGTGCCCGGCCTCGTGGCCGTCCATCAAGACGCCACCGGCCAAGCCAAGGAGAAGGCCCTGGCCTACGCCAAAGGCATCGGCGCCACCCGCGCCGGCGTCATCGAGACCACCTTCCAGGAAGAGACCGAGACCGACCTGTTCGGCGAGCAGGCCGTGCTCTGCGGCGGCTGCAGCGAGCTGGTGCGCGCCGGTTTCGAGACCCTGGTCGAGGCCGGCTACCAGCCGGAGATCGCCTACTTCGAGTGCCTGCACGAACTCAAGCTGATCGTCGACCTCATGTACGAGCACGGCATCAGCGGCATGCGCTACTCGATCTCCGAGACGGCCGAATACGGCGACGTCACCCGGGGTCCACGTATCATCACGCAGGAGACGCGCGCCGAGATGCGCCGCATCCTGGCCGAGATCCAGTCGGGCGAGTTCGCGCGCGAGTGGATCCTTGAGAACCAAGCCGGTCGCCCGGTGTACACCGCGCTCACCCGCAAAGGTGCCGACAGCTTGATCGAGCAGGTGGGCCAAAAGCTTCGGGGCATGATGAGCTGGATCTCGAGCGGCAAGACGCTCGAGTAGCGCATTCGCGCCCGGCCGGCGCAACCGACGCCGGTCGCGCCGGCGGGCGCCGGCGACGCCGGTCGCAGCCGCGGGTCGAGGATGACATGGTCTCACGTGTGGGGCGGGGCGCCGAGCTCCGCCCCACTGGCCTGCGTACAGGGCCGGCACTGTACAGCCCATAGACCGCATCGTATGCTTGTGTTCGTGGTTCAAGGGGATACTCA
>DASRMJ010000331.1:0-4132 GCA_035647995.1 Thermoleophilia bacterium
GTTCAAGGAGGTCGTGGACGGTTTCTTCTCAGATAGGAGGGTACCGTTCATCTCTCTGGCCAAGAGCGACGCCGTGGTCGTGCTGTTGCAGGCGGGATCCTCCGAACGCGAGCATTTCCGCTCCCTGGGGTGGGAGCTTCATGCGCATCTCGCCGCCGCCCTGCCTGATCTCACCGTGACGATCGGATTCGGCGAGAGCTACGACGAGCCCAACCAGATCCCGCGGGCGTTCACTCAGGCACGGGAGGCGAAGTCGGCCCGCAACACTCCGGGCTCACTCGACCGGGTGCGGCTCTTCTCGGATCTCGGCCCGCGGATCAGCTCGCTCGAGAGCCAGACCGCCGATCGCCTGGAGTACTTCGTGGAGTCGACCCTCGGGCGGCTCGCCGCCCACGACGCCGAACGGGGTGGCAGGCTCCTCGAGACGCTCAGCGTCTACCTTGGGGCCGACCGGAACGTGGGGCGCGCTGCTGAGATGCTCTTCGTGCACCCGAACACGCTTCGGAACCGACTGCACAGGGTGGAGGATCTGCTGGGCGTCTCCCTCGACTCCACCGACGCCCTGGTGGACGTGACCTTGGCTCTCCAATCCATGCGGATCCTGGAGTCGATGCGGGGCCGGCCGGGATCGGCCGGCCCCGTGTAGCTCCAAGCCGAAGTTCTCGCCCGCCCCCGTTCGAAGGTTCTGCGGCTCAGGCCGCGGGCGGCACGCCCTCGGGCCAGCCGCGCGCCCCGAAGTAGGCGTCGAGCCAATCGCCCAACTCCCGCTCGCCGATGGGCGGCTTGTCGTCCATGCCTTCTGTGAAGAAGCGCTTGGGCAGGGTGTCGTCGGCGGCGGTGAGGCCCATGGCGAAGTTGAGTCTGCGAACCCGGGTGAGCAGGTCGCCGGCCAGCCGCTTGAGTGCCGGCACGTCAACGGACGCACCGGCGAGCTGCGACGTCATCGCGGCCAGATCGTCCCACGTGAGGAAGTCGCGGTAGAAGCGGCACATGATCAGGCAGTCGTAGAGGAACATGCGGTCCTCGAAGTCCACGAACACCTCGATCGTCTCCGCGGCGTTCTTGTCCTTGATCATGCCCGCGAGGATGGGCTTGTAGAAGGTGGAGCGCAAGTGGCACGCGCCGCGAGGGCTGGTGGCGTAGGCTAGGGCCATACCCCGCATCGAGCGAGGGTCGTATCCGGCCGGCTCCATGCCCTTCACGTGGATGGCTTCATCTTCCATGCCCAGGGCAGTCGCCGCGCCGCGTATGCCGCGCGACAGCGTGTCGCCCAACTCCGAGTCGCGGTAGGCCATCCGCGCGAGGAGGTCGGAGATCGCCTCCGCGTCGCCGGGGGCGGGCGCGTCGTCGAGTCGGCCGGTCGCTGCGGCTCTCATGGCCAGCGAGACCAGGTTGCCGCCACTCATGGTATCCATGCCGAGTCGGTTGCACTCCTCATGGAGGAAGAGCACGTCTCGCGCGTGTTCCACCATGCAGAGTCCTCCGAAGGCGTACAGCGACTCATACTCAGGACCGTGGACCTCGCGTCCCGCGTGGGGGCCTTCCAGGATCGTGAGGTGGCGCCGGCAGCGCACGGGGCACGGCGGGCAGGTGCCCGTCTCAACCTTGGCCCACGTGGGGAAGTTCTCGGCCTCCAGGCCGGCCCGGTGCGCGGCCCGGCCTGATTCCCAGTAGCCCGTGGGGAAGGCTCCGTTCTCGTTGAGCACCGCCACCATCATCGGAGTGCCGAACGAGCGATAGGCCTTAGCCGCCGGTGATTCCGTCGCCAGCTTCGAGACAGCCCGTCGCACCGCCTCAAAGGTCTCGCCTGCCTCCAGCCGCACGGGTCCTGGGGAGGTGACGGTGATCGCCTTCACCTTCTTGCTTCCGAGGACGGCGCCCAGCCCGCCGCGTCCCAGCGCGTGATCCTTCTCCAAGATGACGGCGGCCAGAACCGAGAGACTCTCTCCGGCTGGGCCTATGATCATGGTCGAGGAGCGTTTCGCGAGGGAAGCCCGCAACGCGTCTTCGGTCTCGAACACATCCTTGCCCCAGAGTCCGGCGGCCGACGTGATCGTGGCTCCATCCGCGTCGATGTGCACGCGGACCGGGGCGCCGGAGGCGCCCCGCAACACGACCGCGTCCCAGCCGGTCTCCCGAAGGGTCCGTGCCATGGTGCCGCCTGCGTACGACTCGAGGAACGCGCCGGTCATCGGGCTCTTGGTGAAGGCGCCGAACCGGTCCGAGCCCGAGAAGCCGTATGCGGCGAGCGGGCTGGGGGTGAACACCACCACGTTGGCCGGTGCCAGAGGGTCGATCGTCGGATCGAGATACCGCTCAAGCAGTTCGATGGCCAACGCCTTGCCGCCCAGTCCCGAGAGGCCGGAGATCTCCAACTCCTCGACCTCGACCTTGCCGGCGGCGAGGTCGATGAACAGGGTGCGCGTCATACGTACTCTCCCAGCCCCAATTCGTCGATGGTCGCCTGCGTGGGTCGCCCGGCCTCATCCCAGCCGCGCACTTCGTAGTACTCCTTCTTCATCAGAGCGAAAGCCTCGGCGGTCAGGGCCTTGCCCGAATCGTCGAGGGGGTTGTGGATGGCCTGTGGGACATAGTCATCCTCGGCCGTCCAGCCCTGGCGCAAGTTGAAGAGGCGCACGATGTTCCAGATGCGCGTGCCCATGCGGCGGTACTCGTCGGCGCTCTTCTCGATCCCCACGGCTTCCAGCATCGTCGCTGCATCGTCGGCGTCGTAGACGATGAAGTCGCAGCCCACCAGGCTCCATTCGGAGCAGTTCTCGTCCTGCTCTCCCGCGATGAACTCGGCCTTCCCTTCGGGGCCGAAGGGATCGGCGTTCTCGTCTTCGGAGAGGGCATCGGCGGCTATGGGCCAACTGCGCATGTGGCAGGCGCCGCGGTCGGCCGTGGCGTAGGCGAGGGCCATCCCGATCGAGCCGCGCGGGTCGTAGGCTGGGAACTCCAAGCCCTTGATCTCGAAGACGGGGACTTTGCTGTCGTCCACGCCCCAGGCTTTCGCGGCCAAGCGGATGCCCCGGGCGAGTTCGGCGCCGATGCCCCGGCGGTGAGCGATGTCCTCCACCAACGCGGCCTGTCCCTCGGAGTCACCGAAGCGGATGGGGTGGTCGATGAATCCCTGCTCGGCGGCGTCCATGGCGAAAGCCACGGCGGCGCCGCAGGAGATGGTGTCGATGCCCAACTCGTCGCACTGCCGGGCGAACTTGGCGATGCTGGAGAAGTCGCCGTTCCCCGTGTTGGTGGCGCCGAGCCCGATGGTCTCGTACTCGAGCTTGTCGGCTTCGACCCCCGGGAACGCGCCTTCCTTGGCCTTCACGTGCGTGCCGCAGTTGACCGGACAGTTGTAGCAGCCTTCGCGCGCCACCAGATTGGCGATGACGGCCTCGTGGCCCACGAGTGCGGCCGCGTCCTCGAAGGATCCCGAGTGCCAGTTGCGCGTGGGCAGCACGTTCACGCCGTTCGTCCAGTCGACGATGGCGGAGGTCCCGGCGTCGGCGAGCCAGGAGGAGGCGGAACCCTCGGCCATGATCTTCTTGGAGAGGTCCTTGCGCACACCCTTGGCCGCGTCGCTGGTCGCGGGGGCCTTGCCGCCTTTGACTGCGATGGCCTTGAGGTTCTTGGAGCCCATCACCGCGCCCGAGCCCCCGCGGCCGTTGAAGCCGGAGCGCCCGTTCTTGGTGGAGCCCGCGTTGTTGCCGATGGACGCCATGAGCACCCCGTTCTCACCCGCCACGCCGATCGCGGCCACGCGGTAGTCCTTGAGGAGCGGGTCATCGTCCACGTCGGCGATGCTCATGCCGGCGAACTGGGTGGCGTCGCGGATGGTCGCCCCGTCGGCGGTCACCTCGAGGTATGAGAGCTTCGCCGCCGCGCCCTTGATGATGATGCCGAGCAGTCCGGCCTTTCGCAGCTCCCAGGCGAAGAAGCCGCCGGCATAGGTGTCGAGGAAGCCGCCCGTGGCCGGGCTCTTGGTCACGACCGCGTGGCGACAGGTGCCCGGGAAGACGCCCGAAACGGGGCCGGTCATGAAGATCAGGATGTTCTCGGGCCCGAGCGGGTCGACTCCCGCAGGCAACTCGGTGGAGAGGTAGTGCGCACCCAACCCTTTGCCGCCGAC
>DASRMJ010000332.1:0-10838 GCA_035647995.1 Thermoleophilia bacterium
GCCCTACTTCGTGGAATACGGCTCCTACGTCGACAATCACGGTGGCGTCCTCCGCCTGGTGGACACCAACCCCGACTTCAGTCTCGACCTCGACCGCATCTCGGCGGCCATCACGCCGAAGACCCGGGCCGTCATTCTCAACTCGCCCAACAACCCCACCGGACGCATCTATCCGGAGGAGACCGTCTGTGAGTTGGGCAGGCTTCTCGAGCGCAAGGGAGCCGAGACGGGACGCATCATCTTCCTGATCGCGGACGAGCCGTACCGCAAGATCGTGTACGGAGACACAGCGGTGCCTTCTCTGATGGCAGCCTACAAGAACACCATTCTTGCGACCAGCTACTCCAAAGACCTCTCCTTGTCGGGGGAGCGCATCGGTTTCGTGGCCGCGGGCTCGGGCATCCGTGACATCCAGAAACTCATGGGTGGGCTGGTGCTCGCGAACCGTATCCTGGGCTTCGTGAACGCACCCGCTCTCATGCAGCGGGCGGTGGCGAGGCTACAGGGAGTGCACGTGGATCTAACCTTCTACAAGCAGAACCGCGACCTGCTCCTGGGTGCGCTCCGCGGCTCGGGGTTCACGGTGCCGGAGCCGGACGGGGCCTTCTACCTCTTCCCCAAGTCGCCGATCGAGGACGACGTGGCCTTCGCGCAGGAGTTGCAGGAGCGCCTCGTGCTGGTGGTGCCGGGCACGGGCTTCGGGGGGCCGGGTCACTTCCGCATCGCCTACTGCGTCTCCCGGCAGACCGTCGAGGGCGCCATCCCCATCTTCGAGGAGATAGGGCACAAGTACTTCGGGTAGCCGGAGTCGGCGGTCGCGCAGGCCACGGCGGTGACGATGACGATAGCAAGAGGAGTGCGGTCCCTCGCCGGCGCGTGATCGCGCGGCTCTCGGCCCAGTTCCCCGATAACTTCACTCACCCGCAAGATCGTACTCCCGTGACTCCGGACTCTCGGGGCGGAGCGTTCATTCGCCGGGGAGCTCTCGGTAGCTGACGGCACGGATCTCCATCCGGTATACGAGAGTCCGGGCGATGGTCCTGGGGTCGAGCGGGTCGGTCACGGCTTCGGGATGGTACTTGGCGATGACGGCGCGGAGCGCCGCGTCCTTCTGGAGAGGCGAGTCCAACCGCGTGACCGCTCCAAAGACCAGTGCCGTGCGAGAGTCGACGTTGTCTCCGCACGGTGTGTCGCCCTTGATGAGATCGGAGCCGCTCATCACGGCAAGACAGGCGCGAGGGTCGGTTTCGAGGGCGCGCGACTTCTTGCCTTCGCCGCCGTGCAGGTAGATGTCTTCACCATCGTAGACGAACGAGACGGGGACGACGTAGGGCCCGTCGTTGTCACCGACGGCCAGGAAGCCGACGTCTTGGGAAGCCAGTAGCTCCAGCGCCTTGGCTCGGGATTCCCCCGCGGCCGCTTGTTCGTCCAAACGGGCCTGTAGCTCCTCATCGATCACGTTGTTCCTCTCTCTTGGTATGTGGTGTACGGGTGCGACGTGCCCGGCGCACGTCGTTCGGCGGATTCATCGTGCGTTGATCGCCCTCACGTGTCGCTCGATGGCGACGCTGTAGCCGACCCCCGGGACTGCCCAACGACCGTCCAGATCGGAGAGGGTCCGTGCTGCTCCCCTGGGGGACACGCTATCGTACCGCGGATCGGTGGAGGAGTTGGTCCAGGCAGCCTGGTCGGCCAAGAACACGTAGGCCACCATGTGGGCCACGTGAGCCTGCACTCCCGCCTCGGCTGTGGGGAAGGCAAGTCCCGGAGCCCCGTTGCCCGTGGCTCCGATGCCTGCGAAGTTGTTCTGCTCCGGGCGCACGCTGCCGGTGTAGGAGCCGAATCCTGTCTCGTGCAGCATCTGTGCCCACAAGATGTCGGCTCGCAGCCCGACTTCGGCTGCCAAATGCACGTAGTAGCCGGCGAGAGTCGACGCGGGCACCGTGAACCGTGGCGAGGGCACGGAGACCAGAAGGTAGCGGGAGAGTTCTGCGGCGGTCCCCGCCCAGACGCCCCGGAGCGGAGTGGCCCCGCCGTCGAGGACCGTGCGCGTCGGCGTGGACGAAGCGGCGGACCGGGCGCCGGGAGCAGCCGTCGGTTGGAGGGCCGGATCGAAGGCGATCAAGGCCACGGCGCCCACGGAGTCGGTGTGGCCTTCAGCGCGCAGCAGGCTCCGCTCGACTTCGCGTTGCTTGGACCGCCAGGGCGGTTCCTGGGGTGTGGCAGCGAGCCGGGATGGCGACTCCGCCGACGGGTCCGCCGGGGTCGGGTGACTCGTGGCAGGGTGGTTGGTGGCGAGGTCGATCGCGACCCCTGAGGGCGCTGCGAGGGGTGCCGGGTCCGCGACGTAGACCGCCGCCAGCGCGAGTGCGCTCCCAGCCACGACGAGCGCGGCTCCGATGATCACGGCGATCGAACGTGTTGACGGGTGTTTCACCGGCCGGCGGGGCCTCCCGGACATGGTGTCCCGACGGCGACCGAGCCGTGCGGGCGAGATGCAACATGATACCTGGATATAATGGGGCGCGTTGCCGGCGGGCGCCGCTTCGCACTACCGTGCGTGGCGCCCCGCTCGGATACCCAGGGGGCGCTCTTGTCGGCTCCGTGTCGAGGGTCGCAGGTCGGAGGATCCGAGTGAAGTATGTGGTCTTGATAACAGACGGCGCATCGGGATGGCCGGTGGAGACTTTCGCGGGCCGCACCACCCTCGAGGCGGCGGAGATGCCCAACCTGGATCGCATGGCCCGGACTGGGGTCGTGGGTCTTGCGGCCACGGTCCCGGATGGCATGGAGCCATCGAGTGCGGTGGCCTGTATGAGCGTCATGGGCTACGACCCGTCCCTGTTCTATGCGGGGCGGGGGCCCATCGAAGCGCTTGCCCTCAGCATCGACCTCGAACCGGGTCAGGTCGCGCTCCGCTGCAACCTGGTGTGCGTGGACGACGGGGCGATGCGCAGCTACTCAGCCGGCAACATCTCCTCAAGCGAGTCGCACGTGCTGATGGCGGCGATCCAATCCGAACTCGGAGATCGGCGCGTGCGGTTCCATCCGGGCGTGGGCTTTCGCCATATCTTGACAGTGCGCGAGGGTCGGGACCTTCTGGCGACCCGCTGTGTCCCCCCGCACGATCTGGCTGATCAGCAGATCGGCGGGCACCTGCCCGACGGTCCGGCGGCGGACCTTCTGCTCGATCTCATGGAACGCTCTAAACCCATCTTGGCGGCGCACCCGGTCAATCGCGGACGCAAGGACCGCGGCGAGCTGCCGGCGACGCAGATATGGCCGTTCTGGCCCGGCGTGCGGCCCGCGGCCATGCCGTCGTTCCGCGAGAAGTACGGGCTGCGCGCGGCACTCACCTCTCCCGTCGACCTGCTGCGGGGCATCGCCAATCAGCTCGGCATCGATGTGCTCGAGATCGCCGGGGTCACCGACGGGCCGGACAACGACTACGGCGCTCAGATGAAGGGAGCCCTCAAGGCGCTCGGCGACCATGATCTCGTGATCGTGCACGTGGAGGCGCCGGATGCCGCCGGACATGACGGTGACGCCGAGGGCAAGCGCACCGCGCTCGAGCGCATCGACGTCGAGATGGCTTCGCAGTTGTGGGAGCGGGAAGGTGGGCTGCGGGTGCTGGTGATGCCGGATCATCCGACACCTTTGGCACTGCGCACGCACGCGGCCGAGCCGGTGCCGTTCATCATATGGGGTGAGGGATCGACCGGGACACCGGCCCCGTCGTTCACGGAGAGTGCCGCGGCCGGCACCGGTCTTCTGGTGCCGGCCGGCCACGAACTGATGGCGATGTTGCTGGGCTAGTTCTCCATCTTCTCGAAGTCTTCTTTGCTGGCGCCGCAATCCGGGCACTCCCAATCATCGGGCAGATCCTCGAACGCCGTTCCCGGGGCGATTCCCTGCGAGGCGTCACCCACGGCGGGGTCGTAGACGTAGCCGCAGAGCATGCATTCCCATTTGTCCATGTTCGACTCCTTCGGTCTGTCGGCCGCAGATCGGTTGCGTCGCGCCCATGGTAACCGCTTGGCGGACTCGGTAAACGCGCAACGCCCGTCCAGCCCGCGTTCCGGCTTGATCACGGGTCGATCGGGCTTGACAAAGGCCCATGCGGGCTAGTAGCCTGCGGAGGTCCCAAAGTTAAGGCCGCTTAATAGACACGGTCGGGTGTGCCATGCACCCGGGAGGAACTCCCAGGGAGGGGATCGGACACACTTGATGCGCGTCAGCTGTTTGCAGTCGATGTCTGAGGATCCAGGCCGGGCGCCCGATGCCTGAAGAGTTGGGCGAAGCTCTCAGTATCTGGTTGGTCCTGCCTTTCGCGGGGCTGCTCCTCTCGATCGCCATACTCCCGTTGACGGCGGAGCATTGGTTCGAGAAGAATCGCAACCGGGCCCTCGTGGCCGGTCTCTTCGGCGTTCCGGTCGTGGTGTACCTCCTGGCCCGCTTCGGTGCCGAGGGTCTCGCCGAGGTGCTGAGTACGGGGGAGGAGTACATCTCGTTCATCGTGCTCTTGACCGCGCTCTTCACGATCTCCGGGGGCATCTACCTGACGGGCAACCTCCTCGGCACCCCTTTGACGAACGTGGCTTTCTTGCTGGTGGGCGCCGTCCTGGCCAACTTCATCGGCACCACCGGCGCGGCCATGGTGCTGATCCGCCCCCTCCTTCGGGCGAACAGCGAGCGCCACAACCAGAAACACGTTGTCATCTTCTTCATCTTCGTCGTGGCCAACATCGGTGGACTTCTCACGCCTCTCGGCGACCCGCCACTCTTCTTGGGCTTCTTGAGGGGCATCGACTTCTTCTGGACCATGAGGTTGCTTCCGCAATGGGCTCTTGCGGTGGGACTCACCGTCGCCATCTTCTTCATCCTCGACTATCGTGCCTACAAGAGCGAGAAGCCCAAGTGGATCAGGGAAGACATCGCGGACTACGTGCCTATGCGCATCGCCGGCAAGACCAACCTCCTCTTCCTGGCGGGGGTCATCGCCGCGGTGCTTCTGTCGAAGCAGTTGGCCCAGGTGGGGGAGTCCATACACTTCCCGTTCCTTCGCGAACTTATCATGGGGGCGATGATCCTGCTCTCGCTCAAAGTCGGCCCGAGCGGCCCGCGAAAGGCCAATCACTTCAGCTGGGCGCCCATCCAGGAAGTCGCCATCATCTTCGCCGGCATCTTTGCGGCGATGATCCCGGCCCTCGCCATCTTGAAGGCGCGCGGCGGGGAACTCGGATTCACGGAGCCCTGGCACTTCTTCTGGGCTACGGGGGTGCTCTCCTCGTTCTTGGACAACGCTCCCACCTACCTCACCTTCACCTCGACGGCGCAGGGCTTCCTGGGCATCAACGAGGTTCCCGGCCTCATGGGCTCGGGGATCATCGAGTCGTTGGGCCGAGCGCCGGCGGCGTTTCTGGCGGCCATCTCGTGTGGGGCCGTGTTCATGGGAGCGAACTCATACATCGGGAACGCGCCGAACTTCATGGTCAAGTCGATCGCCGAGCGCAGCGGGCAGAAGATGCCGTCGTTCTTCGGCTACATGGGCTACTCGTTCGTGGTGCTCGTGCCGGTGTTCATACTCGTGACTCTGGTCTTCTTCAGGTGATCGGCAGGGGGTGCGAACAGAGGACAGTCGGGGTGTCGTAGGTTTCGAAGAGGCCGCTCTGCAGGCGGTCTGTCCGTAGGAAGTGGTGGCGCGCCGGTGGGCGGCGCGATCACGTCGATTCGAAGGAGGATCTCGATGTCGTTGGAAACGTGGGCGGTTCTTGCTGCTGCCGCAGCCGTCCTCGGTCTCATCTACGCAGCCTACACGGCCAGCCGTTTGGTGAAGGCGGAAGTGGGCACCGAGAAGATGAGGACCATCATGGGTCTCATCCAAAGTGGCGCCATGGCGTTCTTGAAGCGCGAGTATTCCGTATTGATCTGGTTCGTCGGTTTCGTCGCCATCGCGATCGCCGTGGTCGGCGCGATCTGGGACGTCGGCCTCGGATGGCAGACCGCCATCGCATACCTGTGCGGTAGCTTCCTCTCCGCGTCCGCCGGTTACCTGGGCATGATGATTGCCACACGCGCGAACGCGCGTACGGCCAACGCCGCGCGCACCTCGCTCGCGGCAGCCCTCGATGTTGCCTTCAAGGGCGGGTCGGTGATGGGGATGATCGTGGGCGGCCTGGGACTGCTGGGCGTCTCCGTGATCTGGCTCATCTTCAGGGAACCTCAGTATGTCAACGGCTTCGCGCTCGGCGCGAGCTCCATCGCGCTCTTCGCCCGCGTCGGAGGCGGCATCTACACCAAGGCCGCCGATGTGGGTTCCGACTTGGTGGGTAAGATCGAAGCCGGTATCCCGGAAGACGATCCGCGCAACCCCGGCGTCATCGCCGACAACGTGGGCGACAACGTGGGCGACGTGGCCGGCATGGGTGCCGACCTCTACGAGTCCTTCGTGGGCTCCATCATCGCCACCATGGCGCTTGGCGTGGTGCTGGCGAACAACGCCACCACCAGCAAGTTCGTCATCCTGCCCCTGATCATCGCGGGTGCGGGCATCCTGGCCTCGATCGTCGGCACGCTCTTCGTCAAGGCGAAGGAAGGAGCGCGCCTTCACACCGCCCTCAACCTGGGCACGTACGTCGCCACCGCTCTGACCATCGCCGCGATGTTCGTGACCATCGGCTGGTTCCTCCCCGGTGACGGCGAGAGCTGGACCACGTACATGGGCTTCTTCTGGGGCAGCGCCGGCGGTCTCTTGGCGGGCGTGCTGATCGGGAAGGTGACCGAGTACTACACCTCCGACCACTACAAGCCTGTCAAGGGCATCGCCGAAGCTTCCCAGACCGGAGCCGCCACCAACATAATCCGTGGACTCGGCGTAGGTATGGAGTCGGTCGTGGTGCCCGTACTCCTCGTCGTGGGCGCGATCATCGTGGCCTACTACCTGGGGGATCGCGTCCCGCTCAAGGACTCGGGCGTCTACGGGGTCGCTCTTGCGGCGCTTGGGATGCTCTCCACCACCGCCATGACCATCAGCGTCGATGCGTACGGCCCGATCGCCGACAATGCCGGCGGTATCGCCGAGATGGCCGAACTGCCGAAGGAAGTCCGCGCCCGCACCGACCAACTCGATTCGCTCGGCAACACGACCGCCGCCATCGCCAAGGGTTTTGCCATCGGCTCCGCCGCTCTGACCGCCCTGGCGCTGTTCACCGCTTTCGCGGAGACCTACAAGACGTCCGGCGGCGGCGAACTGACCCTCGACCTGTTGAAGGGGCCGGCCGTGATCATCGGCCTCTTCCTGGGTGCCGCCCTGCCGTTCTTGTTCTCGGCCCTCACCATGAACGCGGTTGGCCGCGCCGCCGCTTCGATCATCGACGAGGTGCGCCGCCAGTTCCGTGAGATCCCCGGCCTGATGGAAGGCACCGCGGTGCCGGATTCGGCCACCTGCGTCTCGATCGTGACCGGCTCGGCGTTGAAAGAGATGATCCTCCCCGGCGTTCTGGCCGTGGTCGCGCCGCTGGTGGTGGGCCTGATCAGTCCTGTCGCTCTGGGTGGTCTGCTGGCCGGTGCCCTCGTGACCGGTTTCCTGCTCGCCATCATGATGGCCAACGCGGGCGGCGCCTGGGACAACGCCAAGAAGTTCATCGAAGGCGGCGAGTACGGCGGCAAGGGTTCGGCGCCGCACGCGGCTGCCGTCGTGGGCGACACGGTGGGTGACCCCTTCAAGGACACCTCCGGCCCGTCCATGAACATCCTCATCAAGTTGATGAGCGTGGTGGCGCTGGTGTTCGCGCCTGTGTTCGCGGCCATCCACGGGTAGCCGAGCGACGCGCGCAAAGTCCACGTCCTGTCACCGAACGCATCGAGCCGGCTGACATGTCAGAGGCCGAAGGCAAGCGGATCCCCGACCGGGCGGCCCGCGAATACCTCAAGCAGATCTTCAAGCTCGAGGAACGCGAGGGCCCCCGGGAGGGGCCGGTGCAGACGAGCGAACTAGCCCATGCATTGGGTCTGACCGCTCCCGCCGTCACCGACATGGCCAAGAAGTTAGCCGAACGTGGGTTCGTGGACTACACGCCCTACCATGGGCTCCGCCTCACCGCCGCGGGGAGGCGCGAAGCGACGCGGGCGCTGCGGCGCCATCGCATCGTGGAGCGCCTACTCACGGACATGCTCGGGTTTCCCTGGTCGGACGCCCACGAGCTCGCCGTCCAGTTCGAGCACGAGATGCCCGAGGCGGTGGAGGAGCGGCTGTACGAGGCGTTGCACAGGCCCGCTGACTGCCCGCACGGGTTCCCGATCCCGGATGTCCCCGAGGACTCGTTCCCCGATGTCATGACGCTCGACGAGCTTCGGCCCGGCGAGGTGAGCGAGGTGGCGACGGTGCTCGAGGAGGGGCCGGACATCCTGGGCTTCATCGAGTCACTTGGGCTTCGTCCTGGAGCCCGGGTGGAGATTCTCCAGAGGCGGACTCTCGACGGCCCGCTCGTGGCCCGCGTGGCCGGGGTCGAACGGACGGTGGGGGAGAATCTGGCCCGTATCGTCACCGTGCGCCCCGTGGTACGCTCGGGTGGCTCGGGAGTGCGGCGATAGACGGGTTTTCGCACCAGGTCCAGCGGGCATCTCATCCTGAGCACTTATGGCATCATGCCTCGCGGACGGTGTAGCGCCTGCCTCGTTCTCATCACAAGGAGTTGAAACGGCTTGGACACGACGAAGGGAAAGCTCCGCCATCTGCGTGAGGTGAAGGACGCCGCTATGCACGCGGCCTCGCAGACGGCGATCGACAAGCAGCACGCCAAGGGCAAGCTCACTGCCCGCGAACGTATCGACCTGCTCCTGGACGAGGGCTCCTTTGTCGAGATGGACATGTTCGCGCGCCATCGCTCGACCAACTTCGGCATGGATGCCGATCGGCCCTACGGCGATGGCGTGGTCACCGGACACGGCACCGTGGACGGTCGCCTGGTGTTCGTCTTCTCGCAAGACTTCACCATCTTCGGCGGATCGTTGGGCGAGGTGTTCGCCGACAAGATCTGCAAGGTGATGGACCTGGCCATGAAGATGGGCGCGCCGTGCCTCGGCATCAACGACTCGGGCGGCGCGCGGATCCAAGAGGGTGTCGTCTCTCTCGCGGGCTACGCCAACATCTTCTACCGCAACGTCGACGCGTCGGGGGTGATCCCCCAGATATCGCTGATCATGGGTCCCTGTGCCGGTGGAGCCGTGTACTCGCCGGCCATGACCGACTTCATCTTCATGGTCGAAGGCACCAGCCACATGTTCATCACAGGGCCGAACGTCATCAAGACCGTGACCGGTGAGGACGTTTCGTTCGAGGACCTGGGCGGCGCCATGACCCACAACTCGCGGAGCGGGGTGGCGCAGTTCGCGGCCACGAACGAGCACGAGTGTATCGCCGAGGCCCGCCGGCTCCTCTCGTTCCTGCCGTCGAACAACGTCGAGGATCCGCCGGTCCGCGCGGCCACCGACGATCCCAACCGCACGTCTCCCTTCCTGCAGGCGATCATCCCCGACGACGCGAACGCCCCCTACGACATGCATGACGTGATCAGGGAGGTCTTCGACGACGGAGACTTCATGGAGGTGCACAAGTACTTCGCACCCAACATCCTCGTCGGGTTCGCCCGGTTGAACGGCCACTCGGTGGGAGTCGTGGCCAATCAGCCGGCGCACATGGCCGGCACGCTGGATATCGACAGTTCGCGTAAGGGAGCGCGTTTCGTGCGGTTCTGCGACGCGTTCAGCATCCCGCTCGTAACCTTCGTCGATGTGCCCGGCTTCCTGCCCGGTATCGACCAGGAGTGGGGCGGCATCATCACCCACGGGGCCAAGCTGCTCTACGCTTTCTGCGAGGCGACGGTGCCCAAGCTGACGGTGATCACCCGCAAGGCATACGGCGGTGCGTACGACGTCATGAACTCGAAACACATCAGGGCCGACTTCAACTTCGCGTGGCCGACGGCGGAGATCGCGGTGATGGGCCCTCAGGGCGCCGCCAACATCCTCTACGGCAAGGAACTCGCCGCTATCGAGGACCCGGAAGAGAAGGCCCGCCGCCGGCAGGAACTCGTGACGGAGTACGAGAGTCGCTTCGCCAATCCGTTCATCGCGGCCGAGCGCGGCTACGTGGACGATGTGATCCAGCCCGCTGATACCCGTCCGTTGCTGGTGAGGGCGTTGGAGCGGTGTCTCACGAAACGTGAGGACCACCCCCCGCGCAAGCACGGCAACATCCCGATGTAGGCCGGAGCGCTCGTTGGATATCTACACCGAAGGCGTCGCGATAATGATCATCGGCATGGGGGTGGTCTTCATCACCCTTGCCGTGCTGGCGGCGTTCACCGGCCTGCTGGAGCGGGTCTTCCGCCCGCGCGAGGACCGACCCCTCACCGCGTCGAACGGCGATCTCGGCGACGGTCTGCCTGCCGAAGCTCACGACGCCGCACAGGGATTCGAAGACATGGCTTTGATGGCGGTCGCCATCCATCTGATACAGAAGCAGCGGCAGCAGACATACACCCCACTCGCCAGGGTCAGCGAGCAGTGGAAGCTGGTGGGTCGCTTCAAGTCCCTGAGGAGGTAGGCTCTGGTGAAGTACAAGATGAAGATGTCCGGGACGGAGCACGAAGTCCGGGTGGTGGAAGTGGACCTCGATCTCTACCGGGTGTATATCGACGACCAGGAGTTCGACGTGGAGGTGGAGTCCGACGCGGCGCGGCGGCCGGCCCCGGCCTTCATGCCGGCCGCCCCAGCCGTCGGGACCGCCGCGCACCAAGCTTCCCAAGCTGCCCCTGCGCCCGCACCTGCGCCGGCGT
>DASRMJ010000333.1:0-5400 GCA_035647995.1 Thermoleophilia bacterium
CCGCCGAGAACACCAGCTTCTTGTAGAACTCACCGTATGGGTAGTCGCCTCGCATCTCCGAATCGGCCGAGCGATAGGGCACCACTGTTCGCCCGAGTGCGACGAGGCTCAAGCCGAGCACCTGCATGTTCAGGGTGTCGACCGCCGCCTGACTTTCGACGACGTCGCCCACCATGGCCGCGCCGGCCGCTTCCCCTTGTCGCCAGGAACGAAGCCAGTTGAAGTAGCTCTTGCCCTCACCCGCCGTCACGTCTCCGGCGGCGTACACGTCGGCCCACGGCGTGGAGAAGTCAAGACCCACCACCAGGCCGGCGCCCCCACCGGGCAGGAAGTCGACCGCAGGGGTCAGATCGGAGCACAGGCCCATGAAGTCGGCACGCAGTACGTCACCGTCGGCGAGGCTCACCTCGCCCCCGCACCCGCCCGATGTGGCGACCGATCCAATGCGGGCTCCGAAAACGACGCGGGCTCCCGCGGCGTGGAGACGGCTCACGGCGATGTCGGCCGCGTCCTTGTCGAGGGCCTCGGGCCACAGCGTGTCGGTGGGTACGAGATACGTGGTCGAGAATCCCGCGGAAGTGAGGGCGCGGACCAACTCAAGCGCCACCATCCCGTTCCCGAACACGACGCCGGTCTTGCCGGCGGCATCGAACTCGCGCACGGTACGAGCCTCGTCGAGGGTCTTGAAATGGTTGATGCCGCCGCCCTCGCCGCCCGGCACGCCGAACGACGTCACGTAGCGCCCGGTAGCCACCAGGAGTCGGTCATAGGGCACTGTGGCCCCATCGGCAAGCGTGAGGAGGTGCGAATCGACATCGACGGCCACGACCTTCGTGGACAGCCGAAGATCCAATCGATGGTCTTCGTAGAACGATGCCTTGCGCACCCACATGCGGGTTTCGCCAATCGCACCCGACGCGAAATCCGCCAACTGCGGGCGCCGGTAGAAAGGATGGGGTTCCTCTGTGAGGATGCTCACGTCGGCCGATCCGTCCGCCCGCCTGATGACCTCGGCGGCCCGTGTGCCGGTCACGCCGTTCCCGACGATAACGTACTTCGCCATCCCAACACTCCTTCCGTGCACCCGTTAGCGGCCTGCGGCAGCAGCCGAGCCATTGTACCAGCAGACTCCGACGCCCGCCCACGGCCCGCACCGCCCACGGCCCCCGGCGGAGCGATAAGGCCGGCGCCGAACCGTCGATTTCGGCGGTAACCCTTTGGAGCCGGGCGCGCTCCCCCGTGCCATCCGAGGTTACGTGCATATTCGCACACCAAACCCCTTGCAGCCCGGGTTTCTGTGGGATAGACTGACCATATGACGCGGCCCACACCGAACATTCCGCTCACATCGCCGTTCGACTCTCAGCTCGACCTGCTGGCCGACGCACTCGGCGATCCCACGCGCAGGGCCGTGTTCAAGTACGTCGCGGAGTCCGCCGAAGCCGTGACGGCCGCAGACGTGGGCGCCACCTTCGGAGTGCATCGGACCGTGGCGCGCGCGCACCTTGAGAGACTCTCCGACACCGGCCTGCTCGTCTCAGACTTCCTCCATCGTCCCGAGGGAGGGCGGCCCCCCAAGGTGTACCGGCGAAGCGAGACCCGGCTCGATCTTCAAGAGCCCGTCCGCCAGTACCAGATGTTGGCCGAGCTCCTGCTTCAGGCATTGGCGCGGTTCGGGGAGGCAGGGGAACTCCTCGTGGGTGAGATCGGGCGCGATTTCGGGCGCGGACTCGCCGACGCCGCAGGTGACGTCGACTCCATCGAAGACCTCCTGGCGCCGCTCTCCCGCGCGGGCGCCGACATCCACGTGGAGACCGAGGCCGACCGTGTTGTTGTGCGCACCGGCAATTGCCTGTTCCTCGAGGTCGCAACGAAACAGCCGCGGCTCGTCTGCCTTCTCGACAAGGCGATCATGACCGGACTGCTCTCCGGCGGTGATCGTCCCCTGGTTCTGACGGATCACCAGCGCCGCGGCGGGCGCGAGGCCTGCACCCTCGTCTTCGAGGCCGTCGAGAACGGCCTTGGTGAACAGATCGCGCAGGAGGCAATAGAGGCCCAAGCCCGCTCGGCGGAGAGCCGAGCGGTCGAGATACATCCCATCGGGGGCGACGACGAGGGTCGTGCCAGAAACGCGGAGGAACAAGCATGATCATCACCAAGCAGAAACCGATCGAAGAGATCTCGCAGATGCTCGAGAGGCACAAGAACCTGTTCTTCGTCGGCTGCGGACAGTGCTCCACCCAGTGCCAAACGGGCGGCGAGTGGGAAGTGGAGGAGCTCGGCAAAATCCTCGAGGAGGACGGGCACCACACCGTCGGATCGTCCGTGGTGTACGCGCCCTGCCATGAGCTCGACGTGAAGCGCCATTTCCGCAAGCACAAAGAGCAACTTGCCAAGGCCGACGCCGTCGTGGTGTTGAGCTGCGGCGCCGGTGTGCAGTCAGTGGTGGAAGCCACCGACCTGCCCGTGTATCCATCGAACGACAGCCTCTTCCTCGGCAACTCGCAACGACATATGCACTTCGAAGAGAAGTGCTCTACCTGCGGCGAGTGCGTGCTCGACTGGACCGGCGGCATCTGCCCGGTGACCCGTTGCCCCAAGGGTCTGCTCAACGGACCCTGCGGCGGCACGAACCACGGCAAGTGCGAAGTCGACAGCGACAAGCCCTGCATATGGGTAGAGATCTACAAGCGCCTCGACGCTCAGAACGATCTGGACAAGTTCCGGGAGATCCGCCCGCCCAAGAACCACTCGGCCATCAAGCGCCCCGGCCTGATGCGCGGCGAGCACTAGGGCCCGTCTCGGGAGCTACATCGGGGCCACACGGGGGGCCGCATCCGCGACCCCCGATCGCCGTTCGGAGCTCAGACCTCCCAAGCCTTGACCCTGCGGGCGACCTCTCGCCCATACTCCTCGCAGGCGACCAGATCCTCACTGGACGGCACGTACTTGAACTCGAGCGGATCGATCACGTCGAGTCCGAGTTCGCGCAGGCCTGCGTCCACCTGCTTCACGCCCCCGCCGCCCCAGCCGAACGAGCCGTACGCACCCACGAGGCGCTGCTTCGGACGCAACCCCTTGATGTAGGTCATGAAGGCCCCCACCGATGGCAACATGCCGTTGTTCACCGTTGGAGTGCCCACGAGGAACGCGCGGCATGTCTGGACGGCCCGCGCCGCTTCAGCAAGGGGGGTTTTGCTCAGCTTGATCACCGAACACTCCACCCCCTCCTGCGCAATCCCGTCCTCGATGGCCCGCGTCATCTTCTCGGTGGAGTGCCACATGGTGTCGAAGATCAGGGCCACCGACGGTCGTGCCTCGAACGAGCTCCACTCCGAGTAGCATCGGACGATCGCCTCGATGTCCTCGGGCCGACGCCAGATCACCCCATGGCTCGGGGCCACGATGTCGAGTTCGAGCCCCATGTCGCCCACGGTCTTCAAGAGCTTTTGCACCTGGTTGCCGAACGGCATGAGGATGTTGCCGTAGTACTTGGCCGCCTCGTCCATGACGATGGCCATGTCGACCTCGTCTGCGAACCGCTTGGACGTGGCCAGATGTTGACCGAACCCGTCGTTGGCCAGCAGAACCTTGGCCTCTTTGACGTAGGTGAGCATGCTGTCGGGCCAGTGGAGCATCGGCACTTCGAGGAAGGTGAGCGTGTACCGGCCGAGCACGATCTCGTCCCCTGTGCCCACGACGTTGATGTCCCAGTCGCCGAACCCTTCCTCGGCGTAAAAGATGGCGAGCGCGTCCTTGGCCCTCTTCGAACAGAAGACCTTCACCGGCGACGCGCGTCGGATCAACTCCGGAAGCGCCCCCGAGTGATCCATCTCCACATGGTTGACCACCAGATAGTCGATGTCCCGCGGATCGCAGCAGGTGCTGATGCGGCGCAGGGTCTCCGATGCGAAGCCCGACCTGACCCCGTCGACAAGGGTGATCTTCTGGTCGGTGATCAGGTACGAGTTGTAGGTGGTGCCGCGGGGAGTCTCAAAACCGTGGAAGTCACGCATGTTCCAGTCGATCGCCCCGACCCACCAGATGTCTTCCTTGAGCAGATAGCGCTCCATGAACCACCTCTGATTCCGTGCTCTATGTGGGACCGGCGACCCCATCGGGGGCCGCCAGCCAACAGTATACGGGAGGCGCGCGGCCGAGGTTCCGAAGCTGACGGATCCGGCCGTGGCCTCCCGGGAGGCCTACGCCGTGAACTCGGGGATGCGGAACCTCGGCGCCGAACAGATCACGCAGGCGTCGGGAGCCTCGTGCTCATAGGTCATGCCACACACCTCGCACACGAAGAAGCGGCTCGACGGCAGGTCGCCCATCTTCTCGCCGGCTTCGGCGAACATGCTCTCGTGGAACTTCTCCACCTCGTTCGCGGCCCAGAACGAGAACTTCGCGTCCTGGCCGCCCTCCTTGGCGGCGATCTCCATGAACTCGGGGTACATGGCGGTGTGCTCGTGGTTCTCGCCGCCGATTGAAGCGGCCAGGTTGGCGGCCGTGTCCTTGAGCTCGCCCATGACCTTGAGATGGTTGTGGGCGTGCACGGTCTCCGAAGCAGCAGCCACGCGGAAGCGTTTCGCGACCTCCGCCAAGCCTTCTTCCTCGGCCCGCTTCGCGAACGCCAGGTACTTCCGGTTCGCCTGGGACTCCCCGGCGAACGCCTCGGCTAGATTCTTCATGGTGTCGGCCACAGTTGATCTCCTCTCGGTGCTTTCGACTCGCGGCCCTCGCATGAGGCGGCCCTCGCATGAGGCGCACTCGCACGAAGACCCGGTCGTCACGATGGGTCGGCCGCCCGTTCTACGGGCGTGCCCGATTCTCATGGAACCGGGGGTACGGTAACCGCTGGGGACAGACCTCAAACCAACCCAGCGCCGGTGCGGCGCCGTGCGGCGTGGTCGGTCAGCGGGGGCGGCGCCCCAACACCAGTTGGCTCGCTGAGAGTCCCAGGTCCACCACCTGGATGTCTTCGAAGCCGGCGCCGCCCAGCCACGTGTGGTACTGGCCCTCACGCCACACCCCGCCCTCCGCGGTGGCCTGCAACATGTTCACGGCGAACATGGCCGCCCGCGGGCTGCGCTCCCACACGAGGTCCCGCACGCAGATCACGCCTCCGGGGCGAAGCACTTCGAAGACCCTGCGGGTCAGAGCTTGTAGGGTCTCCGGCCCGTAGATGTGGAACACGTTGCCCAAGTAGGCCAGATCGAAGGGCCCCGCTGGGAGCGAGACCGTGAAGTCCCCACCCTGCATGTCGATGCCTTCCGAGCCTGCGCCCAAGAAGTCGCGCGCCTCCGGCAGCACGTCGTCCCGATCGAACAGGGTGGCCCGGATCCCCCTATCAGCGAACGCGCGGGCCATGTGCCCCACCGCTCCGCCTACGTCGATCATGTC
>DASRMJ010000334.1:0-5461 GCA_035647995.1 Thermoleophilia bacterium
CATCATCACCGGCAAGGAGGAAGCACAGCGGCGATGAGCGCACCCGCACCCGCACCGGCACCCGGATCCCCGGCTCGGGACACGCTGCTCCAGGCCGCGCGCGCTGGACTCGGCCCGGCGCTGATCGGCTACCACGGCACCAGCGACGGAGCACTCTGCCTGCGCGTCCAGTTGTCCGGCTACCGACGCGCCGCCGAACTGCTTCGCAGCCACGGGATTGACCGTCTCGACTTCATCACCTGCGTCGATTGGCGCCACCATCTGACGCTCACGCTGCAGGGCTACGGCATCGGAAACGGTCTTCAGGTGCGGCTGAGCACCCGCGTGGCCCGCGACGGACAGGAGGTCCCCACGGTCACCGATCTGTGGTTCCTCGCAAACTGGGAAGAGCGGGAGACCTACGACCAGTTCGGCCTGGTGTTCTCGGGCCATCCCGATCTGCGGCGCCTGCTGAACCCGGACGGCTGGGAAGGGCACCCGCTGCGCAAAGACTACGTGGACCGGGTGGATATCAATCGGCCGGAGTACTTCTGAAGCCACATGCGTACCCCAACCGACACCCATTCGGCCCAACGACACCCATGACCGATCGCAGCCGTGAGATCCCCGAAAGGGCGATCCCCGAAGGGGAATACCAACCTCCGGACGACATCCAGGACTTCCTCATCAACATCGGGCCTCACCACCCGGGCACGCA
The DNA here is from genome assembly GCA_035647995.1 of Thermoleophilia bacterium. Classification (GTDB taxonomy): domain Bacteria; phylum Actinomycetota; class Thermoleophilia; order RBG-16-64-13; family RBG-16-64-13; genus JAHJSA01. The sequence continues at coordinate 698 of DASRMJ010000334.1, forward strand.
TGGCGTCATGCGGCTCGTCACCCGACTCGACGGAGAGAAGGTCGCCGGCCTCGACGTTCGCATCGGCTACATGCACCGGTCTCTCGAGAAGATCGTCGAGAATCGCACCTACCCTCAGGTGATCGCGTTCACCGATCGCACTACGGACTACTTGGCGGCCATGCACAACGACTGGGTCTACTGCCTTGCGGCCGAGAAGCTGCTCGGCATCGTGGTGCCCGAACGCGCCGAGTTCCTTCGGGTCATAGTGGCCGAGATGAACCGCATCACCAGCCACCTGATGTCGATCGGAGCCCTCGGGCTCGACAGCGGCGCCCCCACCTACTTCCTCTGGTGCTTCAATGCCCGCGAGCGGCTCGTGCGGCTCTTCGAGGATATCTGCGGCGCGCGCCTCACCTACGTGTACATGAGGCTGGGTGGAGTCATCTACGACGCGCCGCCGGGCTGGCTCGAGCGCGTGCGCGAGACCGTGCGCGGGGTGATCGACGAGTTCCCGTCATACCGCGACCTCTTCCACGACAACTACATCTGGCACGAGCGCTCGAAGGGCGTCAGCACGCTCTCGCCCGAAGAGGCGCTCCGACTTGGCGCTCAGGGCCCGATCCTGCGAAGCACCGGGTATCGTTGGGATCTGCGCAAGAACATGCCCTACTCCATCTACGAGCGCTTCGAGTTCGACATCCCAGTCGGGATCACAGGCGACGTCTACGATCGCACCGAAGTGCGCCTCGCCGAGATTGCCGAGAGTGCGAAGATCATCCACCAGGCGATAGAGGGCATCCCGGCGGGGCCTATCCTCGCGGCCCGCATCCCCCGCGTGCCGTCACCGGCTCCGGGAGAGACCTACGCCAGGCTGGAGTCTCCCCGCGGGGAGATCGGATGCTACTTGGTGAGCGACGGGGGTATGAAGCCCTACCGCATGAAGTGGCGCGGAGCCTCGTTCCACAACGTGGCCATGCTTCCGGCGCTGTCGGTGGGATACACGCTCTCCGACCTCATCAACATCGTGGGGACGATCGACCCAGTGATGGGGGACGTGGACAGATGATTGACAGCGCCCACCGATGACACGTGCGCCGCAGGCCTATCTTCACCCGAGCGCTCCGCGATGACCTGGAGCGACCTCGTCAATCCTTGGGTCGGCATCGCGAGGGGGCACGCGCGCACCCTGAAGCAGATGGTCTCGCCCCCGGTCACCCACATGTACCCGGATGAGCCGGCCGAACTCTCTCCCCGCTGGCGCGGTCCGCTCCGCCTTCGCGGAGTCATGGACGACCAGCGACCTCCCGTCACCGACGCACCGCCGCTCGCTTTCAACGACCTCATGACCGCACTCCACGACGAGCAACGTGTCGCTCCGTGCATGGGCGGCTGCCCTGCCAACGTGGATGCCCGCGGTCAGAACGCCCTGGTCGCTGAGGGGAGATACGCGGAGGCGTATGACCTCGTGCGCCGACGGAACGTCCTGCCGGCCGTGCTGGGCTACGTCTGCAACAATCCCTGCGAGGACGTATGTCGCCGCTCCTACCTGGACGATCCCATCGCCATCCGCCGGCTGCATCGGGACTGCTACGAGGTGTACGACCGTGAGGTGCGCTTCCCCGGGCATCTGGCGAGCCTGGTGCACCGCCCCGAACACGTCGCCGTCGTAGGCGCGGGTCCTGCCGGCATCGCGGCGGCCTACGACTTAGTCCAGATGGGCTACCAAGTCACGGTGTACGAACGAGAACCCCTTCCCGGAGGCCTGCTCGTCACCAGCGTCCCCCTCTATCGACTCGACCGTGAGGTCGTGACGAAGGAGATCGCTGATATCGCCGAGCTCGGAGTGGAGTTCCGGTGCGGTGTGAGCGTCGGAGTCGATGTCACGCTCGACCGGCTTCGAGGCGATCACGATGCCGTCGTCGTAGCCGTGGGCTACTCCGGTGGACGGATTCTCCCCCTCCCGGGCCACGACGCCGAAGGCGTGTGGTCGGCCATAGACTTCCTCCACGCGTACTGCATGGGCCAGAGCCCGCGGGTGGGACCGGAGGTGGTCGTCATCGGTGGTGGCGACGTGGGGTGTGACTGCTCGCGCAGCGCGCTCCGCTGCGGCGCGAGCTTGTCCGTGCAGGCACACGTGGAGACGCGCGCCGACATGCCCGGCCAGGACGTCGAGGTCCTGGGCGCGCTCGAGGAGGGCGTCGTTCTTCTCTCGGAGTGGGGCCCGGACGAGATCCTGGTGAAGGACGGCAAGGTGGCGGGCATCCGCCTGAAGAAGGTCGTGTCGCGCTTCGACCCTGATGGAAGGTGGAACCCCCAGTACTCCGATGAGGTTACGGAGATCCGGTGCCAGAGCGTCATCTTCGCAGTGGGCCAAGGGCTCCAGCTCGACTTCCTGAAGGGGTCGGGGGTCGAGTTCGACGAACTCGGCCGACCCCTCTCCGAACCGCACACCGGAGCGACCGCCGTCGACGGACTGTTCCTCGCGGGCGACGTCGCCACCGGCCCCCGCACCATCATCACGGCGATCGGTCACGCGCACGAGACGGCACTGTCCGTGCACCGTCACATCCAGGGCCTGGGTGTCGCGGAAGACAGACGCCCGCCCCTCCACCCGCCGGAGTACTACCTGCAAAAGCTCTACGCGCCCAACCCGCCAGGTTTCGAGCACGTCGGGCCTGGCGGGCGGCGCGTGCGCATGCCGGAATCCGCCCCCGAGGAACGCATCCGCACCGGAGCACAGGTGGAACTCGGATGGCCCCGCGGCGACGGACGCCGCGAGGCCATCCGGTGCATGCGCTGCCAGACTCACGTGTGCGTGGCCTGCACGTTGTGCGCCCGGGTCTGCCCGGACAACTGTATCGACGTCGTAGGCCACGACACAGGGCACGAACGCCGGGTGGAACGCTACGACTTCGCCATGGAATGGTGCTGCTTCTGCGGGTTCTGCCAAGACGTGTGCCCCACCCAGGCGTTGAGCTTGGCCGCCGACTTCGACTACGCCGCGCGCGAGCGACGCGACTTCTACTACGACCGAGCCAGGATGCTGCGCCCCTTTGCCGGCCCGGACGAGACACCCAGCAAGGACGGCCTGCCGTGACGATGAACGGCTGGGAGTTTGGTTTGGGCGGGTGTCGTCCGGGAGACAACCAGTGCGGTTGGGCGTCTGGGGGGGAAATTCCACTGTGATTGGACCAACACGGAGAGCGCCATGCTGGCATCGACCGAGCGTCTAGACGGTACGCCGTTAGTCGTCGTGACCGGGGAGATCGACCACGGCAGTTCGAGCGCCCTCCAATCGGAGATAGAGCCCTGTCTCGACGGTGGAGAAACGACCATCCTGCTCGACCTCAAGGATGTCACCTACATGGATTCCGGCGGCATCTCGGTGCTTCTCTACACCGTGCGGCGGCTGAGGAGAGGGAATGGCTGGTTGGGTGTAGTCAGCCCGAACACGAACGTGCGCAGGCTTCTGAAGATCGTGGGACTGGAGGTCGATTCCGGATTCCGAGTGTTCGACGACAAGGAGTCAGCCGCCACCGCGATCCGGGAGATGTCGACCCCTTGAACGCGGGCGGAACCTCGCGGTGCCGGATGATCTCGGTAGCACCCGAACCGATCAGGCTAGCCGACGTCCGGCGTTTCGTCGAAGAGACCGGCGCTGAGGCGCAACTCGACACAGACAAGATCTTCGACCTCAAGGTAGCGGTGTCAGAGGCCTGCGCGAACGCGGTGGAACACTCCGGCGGCCAACACGCCCCTCTGCAGGTGTGCGCCTTCCTCTACTCGGACAGGATCGTCTTCGAGATCAGTGACGGAGGCGACTTCCGCGTGCCCGGGGTTCCACACCGGTCGCCGCGTGACGACCGAGGGCTCGGACTTCCGCTCATGGTCGCGCTCATGGACGAGGTGCGCATAGCCAAGACGCGCGGAGGCGGCACGAACGTGCACCTCTCCCTGTTCTTGTAGCCCCCGCCCGCGCAGAACGCTCAGCCGCGCGCTCTACCTTTCGCCGCGGGCCGCGGCCGGCCCTGCGGCGTCGGCCGGATGCGCTGCAGCCATGGCCGGCCCGCGCACCAGGGAGACCGCCGCCCCCAAGAGGCAGATTACGAACGCGATCCAGAAGACGTCGTGGGCGGCATGAAGGAAGGCCTCCCGCGCGGAGAGTTCGGGACCCAGTGCGGCTATCGACGGCCGCAGCAGGTAGCCGGGCTCCCGGACTGCGAGCACCAACGCCGCCAGCGATACCCCCAGGACCATCCCGACGTTCCGCGCCATGGCGACGACGCCTGACGCGATGCCCAACCGTTGGCGCGGAACCGAGCCCATCAACGCGCTCGAGTTGGGCGATTGGAACAGGGCCATCCCCACGCCCACCATCAGAAGTCGCAGAAGGATACCCACCGGCCCGGTGTCCACGCCGAGTCGCGTGAGGCCCACCATCCCGGCCGCGCCCACGAGCAGCCCCGTCGTGCTCAAGAAGCGCGAGCCGATCCGGTCGGACAGCGAACCCGAAAGCGGCCCCAACAACGCCATGGCTGCCGGGATGGGCGTGAGTAGAAGCCCGGCGTGGGCCACGGTGAATCCTCTGATCTGAATGAAGTAGAACGGCATCAGGAAGATCACCGACGCCGTCACGATGTAGCTGGCGAGAGCGCTCGTGGTCGATGCGCTGAAGAGGCGGTTCCGGAAAAGGGTGAGATCCAGGAGCGGATGCGCGACCCCCGACTCGACCACCACGAACAGGACGGCCCCCGCCGCAGCCACACCCAGCAGCGCCAAGAC
>DASRMJ010000335.1:0-2100 GCA_035647995.1 Thermoleophilia bacterium
CGCGGCGATCATGGTGACCTACCCCTCGACGCACGGTGTCTTCGAGGACACGATCACCGAGCTGTGCGAGCTCGTCCATGAGGTCGGAGGCCAGGTCTACGTCGACGGCGCCAACCTCAACGCGTTGATCGGCCTCGCGCAGCCGGGCAAGTTCGGCGGCGACGTGTCACACCTGAACCTGCACAAGACGTTCGCCATCCCGCACGGTGGCGGCGGCCCCGGAGTCGGTCCGGTGGCCGTGCGCAACCACCTGGCGCCGTATCTTCCGAACCACCCGCTGGCCCCCGAAGTCGGCCCCGCCACAGGCGTCGGCCCGGTCTCGGGCGCTCCCTACGGCTCAGCGAGCATCCTGCCGATCTCGTGGGCCTACGTCCGGCTCATGGGCGGCGCCGGGCTGACCCGTGCCACCCAGGTTGCCATCTTGTCGGCCAACTACATCGCCGCTCGACTGCGTGAGTACTACCCGGTGCTGTACTCCGGGAACGAAGGGATCGTGGCCCACGAGTGCATCCTTGACCTGCGCGAGATCACGCACGTCACGGGAGTTTCCGTGAACGATGTCGCCAAGCGCCTCATCGACTACGGGTTCCACTCACCGACGATGTCCTTCCCCGTCTCCGGAACCCTCATGGTGGAGCCGACCGAGAGCGAAGACCTCGTCGAGATCGACCGCTTCTGCGACGCCATGATCGCCATCCGCGGTGAGATCGAGCAGGTGGCCCGCGGCGAGGTCTCGGCAGCGGACAGTGTGTTGCACCATGCCCCGCACACGGCGGCCTGCCTGGTCGAGGAATGGGACCACCTCTACGACCGCAAGCTCGCGGCCTACCCGGCGGGCGTGGACAAGCTCTCGAAGTACTGGCCGGCGGTACGTCGCCTCGAGGAGTCGTACGGCGATCGCAACCTGGTCTGTTCCTGCCCGCCGATCGAGGTCTTCGAAGAGAGCTGAGACTCCGACCTTCAGCCCGTATGCCGCCGCCACCCTCCGAGGGGGCGGCGGCATCTCGCTGGGCACTCTGGCATGGTGAGGGCATGCCTCTTGACTCACATCGGTCGGTCACTATCACTCGCGTTTCGACCGGCCGCTATATCGCGGTCAACGGTCGAGGCGGCGTACTCGACTTCGGCACTGGGGATGTGGAGGACTTCACGCCGGTGGAGCTGTTCCTCACCGCCATTGGCGGGTGCACCGCGGTCGACGTCGATATCCTCACGACCCGCCGTGCCGAGCCCGAGTCGTTCGTCGTGCAGGTCGACGGCGAGAAGGTACGCGACGAAGGAGGCAGCCGGATGGAGGAGCTCTCGGTGACCTTCAGGGTGAGGTTCCCCGAGGGTGAGGGTGGAGACGCCGCTCGAGCTCTGCTTCCCGATGCCATGGCGCGTTCCCACGACCGGCTCTGCACGGTCAGCCGGACCGTGGAGCTCGGCACCCCTGTGGCAACCCGTATCGAGTCCTGATCCGCTGTCATGAACCTGAGCTACCGCCTGCTCAATGTCTTCACCGATGGCGACAACCCGTTCACCGGCAACCCACTATGCGTGTTCGAGGATGCGACCGGCCTCTCTGACCAGGACATGCAAGACCTGGCGCGTCAGCTGAACCTCTCCGAGACGACCTTCGTGATGCCGGGAGGCCGGAACGTCAGCGCCAACGTCCGCATCTTCACGCCCAACTACGAGATGCCGTTCGCGGGACACCCGACGCTGGGCACGGCATACGTCGTGCATGAGCTGTTCGGTGGGGGAGACGCAATCCTCCTTCGTATGCCGGCCGGAGACATCCCGGTGCGGGTCTCCGGAAATGTGTGGACCTTGCAGGCGAACCCGCCGACGTCCCTCCCTGTCGACGTGCCGCACTCGGATCTGACCGCAATGATCGGGCTGACCGCGGATCGCGTTGCGGCCGAACCATTGTGGGTCGACACGGGCACGGTCCAGCTCATCCTGCCGCTGAGATCGGCCGAGGACGTCAGGGCCGCGGCGCCCGATCCGCGCCTCTTGGTCCAGTTCGCCACGAGGCCCGGCGGTGAGTCGCTGGTATACCTCTGGGCGCCGACGGGCCCGGAGACGATCGAGGCGCGCCTCTTCTTCACCCAGAAC